>JAEMPK010000095.1 GCA_022759345.1 Pyrobaculum sp.
ATGTAGGGCCCCACAGGCGCCGCCGTGTCCATGGACTTGCCCCAGATCCACTGCTTGCCGAATTGCCTGGCGGTCTTCTCGTCTGGGTTCTGCCAGTCCCTCATGGACATGTCCAGCCCCACCGCGTAGCCGAAGACGTAGTCCAGGGCCTTCTCCGGCTGTATGTACTTGCCGGGGCGGCCTATAACCACCACCAGCTCCACCTCCCAGTCCAGCTTCTGCACCACCTTGTGCTTTATCACGTACCCCTCATGCCCCACCAAGGCGTTGGGGAACTTGGGGAAGAAGTAGGGCTTCTCCGGCGGCTCCAATCCCGTCTCCTTGCCGTGCGCCCTGTAGTTTACGGCGACGCCGAAAATCTTCTCCGGGTTCGGCACCGGCGGCTCCCACTTGATGACGCTGGGCGCGTAGAAGGGCCCCCGCGCCGTCTCGCCTAGCCTCTTCACCACCTCCAGCGCAGGGTCCCCCAGGGCGATGAGCTTCCTCATGTCGTAGAGGAAGTCCGGCGCCTCCAACGTGCCGTAGACCGCCTTATACGCCTCGGGCAGGTCAAGGATCTTCCCGTCTTTGAAAAGCCCCACCTTCCTCACCCCGTCTTTCACGAACGTCAACAGCTTCATAGCCTCCACACCCCACGTCTATATAAGTAATACGCAACCTCCGCTTTCGAGTACCCCGTTGGGGGATACGTAATTAAGATGAACAGCGGGGTCAAGGTGAAGGAGCTTGTCGTCGTGTCTGTCTATAGTAAGGGGCGGGCTCCGCACAACGTGGTGATTGTGGAGGAGGGGACCGAGGTGACTGTCTACACTGGTTGCGTAATTGCGCCTGAGGCGGTGGGGCTCCACGTGGGCATCTCCGAGTTCTACGTCATGCAGAAGGCCGGGCTGAGGTTCATAATGGTCCACAACTGGAACCGCGCCGCCCACGTGAGGCCTAGGACTGGGGTCCTAGTGGGGGAGGGCGGCGATTACATCGAGTATTACGCCCGTCTCGCCGCGGTCAAGACCCCGCAGATGAGTCCCAGCATCTGGTTGGGGGATACCGCCAAGGCGCACATAACCTGCATACTCCTCTGCCTGAGAGATGCGGAGATAGACGTGGGGGGCGACAGCGCGGCGGCTGAGCTTGCCACCAGAGCCATCGCCACAGACAAAGCCGTTGTCACCATGCGCGCCTTGGTCGAGGCCCGAGCTCCCGCCAAGGGCCATGTGGAGTGTAGCGGCCTCCTCATGTCGCCCTACGCCAACGTGGAGACAATACCGCAACTAGCCGCCCGCCACCACGACGCCGTGCTTACACATGAGGCCTCAATAGGCAAGCTGGCAGAGGACGAGATCAACTACCTGCAGGCGAAGGGCTTTACATATGACGAGGCTGTGTCCCTCCTCGTCCGCGGCTTCATAACTACAGACATCCATAGATACTTGCCGGAGCAGGCAAGGCGATACATCGAACAAATAGAGAAACTGATAGTAGAGAAGGCCCTGTAACACCAGCATCAATACATAGCGGCGACGTAGACGTAATGTTTTATATCTGAGGCTAGGTAGTGACGTGAGTCTTAGACTACCCCCGAGGATTAAGGTGCTAGAGGCCCTCGGCGCCGTCGTGGACGGCCGGGTGCGGCTGGTGGGCGAGGGGCGGTGCGAGGTGGTGTCTTCAGAGGGGGACCGGGTGTATAACGTCGTAGTGGAGGGAGAGTTTGTCTACAGCAACGACAACGGCACCTTGTACAGAGGGTACGTGGGCTACCCCATATTGGCGTGTTTAATGGCTGAGGGGAAGCTGCCCATAGACGCCGAGCTTGGAGAGAAGCTGAGGGGCGTCCCCTGGAGGCGGCTTAACGAGCAGTACAAGCGGTACGAGGAGGTGCTCCGGCACATATACGCAGAGAGGGGAATCGAGAGGGAGAGGGCGGAGGCGTATATAGACGCCGTGCTTAGACGCCTCGCCGCGATGCGGCTTAGGCTTAAGAAGCCCACGGGGTGAAGACGGCGCGTTGTCGTCTGTAAACTTTTTATGTCTACCAAAACGTATACACGTGAGTGTGGTGATCTCTGTAAGAGTTAGGAAGGAGCTTAAGGAGGAGTTGGAGAGGCTTGGCATAGACTACGCCGAGGCTGTGCGGAGATTTCTCGAGGAGCTGGTGGCGCGTGAGAGGAGGCGGCTGGCTCTTGAAAAGGCGCGGGAGGTGAGAGAGATGTTGAGAAGTAAAGTCGGCACGTTGTCCCCCTCCGCCGAGTTGATTAGAGAGGACCGAGATGCTGGTCATTGACGCGTCGGCGTTGGCGGCTTTGTTGATGCCGGAGAGCGGCGGCGAGGAGGTGGAGAAAGCCGTAAAAGAGGCCGAGAGAGTCTCCACGCTGGATCTGGCGGCGTATGAGGTGGGGAACGCGGTGTGGCGGCGGGTGCGTCGCGGGGAGCTCTCCATGGAGGAGGGCAACGTCGTGGTTTCTACGCTTCTGTCGCTTTTGGATACCTTTGAAGTTTTTTCGTATAGAGAAGTGGCGGCGGACGCTTTTAAACTCGCCGTGGATGCCGGCATCACGGTGTACGACGCGGCGTACGTCGTTCTGGCGAAGAGGCTAGACGCACGCCTGCTCACGCTGGACGGGGAGTTGCTTAGGAAATTCCCCAACATTACTTACGCGCCGCTTTGAGGGTTTTTATAGCGGGGGTGTGTGAGGGCTGTGCGGGTGCTTGAGGTCTTCGCCTCTCTACAGGGGGAGGGGGTGAATCTGGGCAAGCCGGCGGTGTTTATCAGGCTGGCCGGGTGTCCCCTCCGTTGCGTATACTGCGACACGAAATACTCCTGGGATTTCGGAGGCGGCGTAGAGATGAGCGTCGACGAAGTGGTCGCAAAAGCGGCGGCGCTGGGGGTGAGGGGGCATGTGGTGGTGACCGGCGGGGAGCCGCTCATATGGCAGGGCCGCGGCCTTGAGGAGCTCGTATGCGGGCTTAAGGGGCTGGGGGCGGTTGAGGTGGAGACCAGCGGCGTGTACAAGCCGACGCCTCGGCTTGACGCTTGCGTCGACTTCTACGACGTGTCGCCGAAGCTCAGCAACGCAGGCGTCAAGGCGCCGCTGGACAAGTTCTACGTGTCAAGCCCCAAGGCCTGGTTTAAGTTCGTGGTGGGCGACGTAGGCGACGTGGAAGAGGCGGCCCGCTACGTGGAGGCCTTCGGCATCCCGCGGGACAGGGTCTTCCTCATGCCCATGTCTCAAAGCGCTGAGGAACACGCAGAGGTCCTCCGCAGGATTTGGGACGCCGCCGTGAGGCTCGGCCTCAGGGTGACGCCCCGGCTCCACATAGTGGCGTGGGGCAACGAACGGGGAAGGTAGCCTATTCCCTCATTGCCTCGTGAAGGGGGCTGGGCCAGCTTGGGTTGGGCTTCTGGCGGGGGATTGGGAAAGGACCCTCGGCGGCTGATGTGCGCCGAGGGCTAGACGGATGTAGTTAAAAACGCCCGCTCTCCACTGGACATGGCTGAGAAACTCGCAAGGCGGCTGAGGGACGTGGTGGACCTCCTGGAATCTGCGGCGGAGGAGAAGGACTGGGGGCTTGTGGAGGAGGCGTTAGACGAGCTCCGGAGCATAGTCGACGAGCTGGAGGAGTAATGCTTGTCGATCTGCATCAAGATGTGGCTTACTACTTCTTGACGTCGTTGAGCCCGCCTCCCTTCGACGTAGACGCCGAGGGGAGGCAGAGCGACTTGCCTAAGCTCAGGAGGGCGGGCGCAGATCTGGTCTTCGCCGCCGTCTTCCCCTTCGTCAACGCCTACGGCGGGTGGTCGCCCAGCCTCCAGCTGGCGTTAGAGGCCGTCAAGGTGTACTACTCCCTCTCTGAGCGCCACGGGGTGAGGCTGGTGGAGAGGCGGGTGGACCTGGCCTACCCAGGCCTTAAGTTTCTGCTGGTGTTGGAGGGGGCCGACGTCCTCAACTCCGTCGACGACCTCCGGCTCATGTATAGGCTGGGGGTGCGGGGCGTCGGCGTGACGTGGAACTTAAACAATAGGTGGGGCCACTCCTGCTACAGCAAGGGAGGCGGCGGGTTGACCGAGGAGGGATATGCCTTGGTGGAGGCGGCGCAGAGGCTCGGCATGGTGGTGGATCTAGCCCACGCCGGGAGGAAGACGGCGCTGGACGTGCTTGAGGCGGCGAGGAGGCCGGTGGTGATAAGCCACGCCAACGTGAACGACGTGTATAGGCATCCGCGCAACGTCGACGGCGAGGTGATAAAACGGCTTGTGGACAACGGAGGCGTGCTGGGGCTCACCTTCATCCCCCGCACCATCTCGGACAGCCCCACTGTGGAGGCGTTGGTTAAGCATGCCAAATACGTCAAGGAGAGGTACGGCGTGGAGGCGCTGGCCGTGGGGACGGACTACCTCGGCATCTCGACGACGCCGCCCGGCCTCGAGTCTGTGGACAGGATAGAGACGTTCTTCAAGGCGTTGAGAGAGGCCGGCTTCAGCGGCGAGGAGGTGGAGGCCGTGGCGTGGCGCAACGCCTACAGAGTCCTAAGAGAGGCCTTGGATTAACACTGCGTGGGCCTTCCGCAGGGCCAGCTCAACCTCCTCCGGCGGGGCCCTGAGCCAGTTGGCCTCGGCCAAGGCCTCCGGCGTTATCCAAAACCTGCCGTCAGGCCCCCTCACGGCCCTCTTCTGGATCTCCCACATGAGCCGGTACACCCTGTCTCTCTTGGCCTGGGCCGCAAGTATCGCCTCCTCCAGCGGGACCCCCGACAGGGTCTTGACCACAATCTCCGTGATCTTGTTTATGCGGTCCGGCACGCCGATTCGGGACCCCCTCAGCTCGATTCGACACCGCTTCTCTACGCCTATCAGCTGGGCAAGCCTCTTGGTGCCGGACTTGGCGGTCCTCTCCTTGTCCACGATGCCGCCTATTATAAACTCGTCGTGGCTGTACGCCACCTCCTCCGTAAAGAGGCAGTCCCCCTCCGGGTCGAGGACCACAGGCGAGGAGAGCGGAGGCAGTCCCCCCACGATCTTCATCCCGTGGACAAGACCGCGGGCGTGTAGGTCCAGCAGCTGGAGAAACTCGGCGGGGGCGTTCGTCACCCACAACACGCCGTCCCACAACACGCCCCTCACCACGTTTAGAGCGGCCAATATCTGCTCCACAAGCTCGTGCTTCTCCCCCGGCGTGTGTTCATGCCAAAGAGAGAGATCCACCACGATACGCGGCTTCTCGGGAGGCTGGAAGCCGAGCCTCAGAGGCTCTCCACACCGCCGCGCCAGAACCCAGCCCCACCTCTCCTCGCCCCGCCAGGCGAGGACCGCGACGCCCTCCCAAACCCCCACCACGCGGCCCCGGCCCTCCCCCCTGCAGATCTGGTACCTCCCCAACAAGACCCAAAGCGCCACGCACTGCGGCAACTCCCACTTACACTTAAGACGCGGGGGGAGACACAAGACGTCTACCCCCGCCTCCGCCAGGGCGCGGAAAAACGAAACCCAGAGAGGCTGAACCCGAGCCACGGCCAGAAGAGCGTACGTATATAAAGCCCTTCGCAGAGGAAAACGCAGCTGTCCAGAGGTTTCCAATGGCCTTAGATTGTGGAGAGAAGACATAACGAAGCCATACGGGGCGGGCAAAACTTGGGCAGTCAGCTTAGCCGCATAGCCTGAAGGCGCCTCAGAAAAAGGGCTGTAGAGGGGGTGGTCGAAAAACTGGGAGCGCTAATGCGGAGGGTGGAGGGGGCGTTAAGCCCACCAGTAGCGTCGTCGGAGGACCTCGGCGGCTTTTGTCATCACTTTAAGCTTCTCTATGGCGACTGCGCGTGGGAAGGCGCGGTACATGCCTGGCGCGAAGCCGCAGTCTGGGTTGAGCCAGATCCTGACGGGGTCTACGTACTTCACGATCCTCTCCACGTGGGCCACCACCTCCTCCACGGTCTCCACACGCTTGGGGTCTCTCACGTCTATCGAGCCGAGCCCGATCTCCTTGTCGCTGGGAAGTATCTTGGCGAACTCCTCGGGGTTGCCCATCCGTGGGTGTTTGTACTCCACGACGTATTGCTTCACCTTTATGTCGAAGACCTGGGGGGCGAGCCTCTCGTAGCCCACTACGGGCGAATCCTCGGTGGGCCACCGGTCAAGGTGCATCCCGATGCGGACGGAGGAGGTGTAGCCTTTCACCGTCTCGTTGACGAGGTCGACGGCGAGCTGGATCTCGTCTCTGAGGCCGCGGTACCTCTGGCCGTAGAGCTCAGAGGCCACTTGCTTGTAGCGGTCTGGCTTGTCCTGCTCCGCCTCTATCAAGTCGCCGAGCATGGGCTCGTCCAGCTGGATGAAGGCGACGCCGGCGTCTATAAGCCTGGCGATCTCGTTCCTCAGCACCTTGACGTAGGCCTCGGCGGCGTCCTCGGGCCTGGGGTAGTACGGCGCCGATATCTTGGCGTGCCACGCCTCCCACATGATTAGGTAGGGCGAGGGGAGGGTGACCTTGAGAGGCTTCTGAGTCACCTTCTTGGCGTACTGCACCTCGTCCACGGCCAAGACGCTGTCTTCTATGTAGCCAGCTATCACGGGGCGCCACAGCGTCAGCGGCGCCTTGTACTTCTTCATGATCTCCTTGGCGTTGGGGTGTAGCTCCTCCACCCTCACGATTTTGAACCCCTTGATCTTCTGCCCCACGAAGGCCACGAAGGAGGTCCTCCTCTGTTCGCCGTCTGTAATGACGTCGAGGCCTGCCTCCTCCTGGTCTTTAATTGCTAGCTTCACAGCGTCGTCTAGATACTGGGAAAAGGTCTGCTGGTCCAGCTGTCCCTTTTCGTATTTATCAAACGCCTCGATGAGCCACGTAGGCCTCGGCCAAGACCCCACAACCGACGTTATAAACGCCCTTGGGAGAGACATTGCGAAGAGTTTTGGGGGCTCTATAAAATTTTTCGCCCCCCGTCAGACTCATCAAATATTAACTCCTAAACGGTAGACACCATGAACACAGGGGGGAGGAGGCTGGACAACGTCTACCTCGTCGCGTTTGCGAGGACGGCTTTCACCAGGTTCTCCAGGAAGGAGCCCCAGAGAGACGACTTCTGGGACCTACGCCCCGAGGACCTCGCAGCGGCGGTGGTGAGGACTTTGTTGGAGAGGACAGGCGTCAGGCCTGAGGCCGTGGAGGATTTGCTAACGGGCACGGCGCTTCCCGTCGGCGAGCAGTGGCTATACGGCGGGAGACATGTGGTCTTCGCGGCGAAGCTCCCCTACACTATCCCGGCGGCTCACATCGATAGGCAGTGCGCCTCCTCTATCACAACTGTAGGCTTCGGCGCGATGGAAATAGCCACAGGCATGGCTGACGTAGTTATAGCCGGCGGAGTGGAGAAGATGTCGAAAAATCCTATGTATGAAAACCCACATATTGAGATAAACCCCAAGTTTCTCACCGACGAGGAGTACGTTAGGCTGTACAACCTCCCCATCGGCTACGTGATGGGGCTCACCGCCGAGAGGCTGGCGGAGATCTCAGGCATAAAGCGGGAGGAGATGGACGCCTGGTCTCTCAGAAGCCATAGGAAAACTACCGAGGCCTACGAGAGGGGGTATTTCAGAGACGAGATAGTACCCATCACCGTGGAGAGAGACGGACAGAAAAAGGTCGTAGACAGAGACCAATCCGTGAGGCCGGACACGACCCTGGAGGCGTTGGCAAAGCTGCCGCCCGCATTTAAGCCCGACGGCGTCATCACCGCCGGCAACTCGTCTCCTTTGAACTCCGGCGCTGCCTACGTCATGTTGGCCTCCGGCGAGGCGGTGAGGAAATACGGCCTGCAGCCCCTCGCCAAGGTGAGGGCGGTGGCCTTCGCCGGGGTGCCGCCTGAGGTGATGGGAATGGGGCCGGTGCCTGCGTCGAGGAAGGCCTTGGAGAAGGCTGGTCTCACGGTTAAACAAATCGGGAGGTGGGAAATAAACGAGGCCTTCGCCGTGGTTACGCTGTATGCGATAAAAGAACTGGGGCTCGACCCAGAGACTGTAAACACCAGAGGCGGCGCCATTGCGATTGGACATCCACTAGGCGCCACCGGCGCCAGAATAATTGGCACCTTGGCGAGACAGATGCAGATTGACAGCGTAGACTACGGCGTGGCAACCCTCTGCGTCGGCGGCGGACAAGGCGCCGCCGTGGTGCTTGAGCGAGTATAAACTTATTTAAAGTGCATAATTTTCTAATTCCATGCGCCCGCTCCTACTCGGCGTCTTACTTCTGAGCGCCGTGGTTTTTTCCGCTACTATACTTACGAGGGCAGATCAAGCGTCTATAGACGCCGCCTTGCCCATCCTCCAGAGGTATCTCCCAGACGTAAGGATCATCCCGGCGGACCCCACACAATGGCGCCTCCTCATCGACCGCGGAGGCGTGGACTTCCTCTGGGCCGGCGCCCCGATGCTCTACGAGACATTGTTGAAAGAGGGCTACCTCGCGCCTATGCCTGACGTGCCCGAGCTGAGGCAACTGCCGGATAAGCTGGGCAACATACCGATTAAACGCGTGGTGAACGGAAGCGTCTACTACGTGGTATACGCCATGTTGGGCTACGTCATAGGCTACAGCCAAGAGGCGCTGAACAAGGCCGGCCTCAAGCCGGTGTGCAGCTGGCGGGACCTCGCCTCTCCTGAGCTGGCGCTGTACTACCTCAAGACGGGCATCAAGCCGGTGGCCATCGCGAGGCCGACGAAGTCCACCTCCTCAGCCGCCATGATGCAGCTGGTGACCGAAATCTACGGGTGGGAGGAGGGGTGGAGGTACCTCACCTCCATGGCCGCCGTTGCCCGCTTCGTCGACTCCAGCGGCGCTGTGAGAGACACGGTGAAGAGAGGAGAGGCCCTCTTCGGCCCCATGGTTGACTACTACATCTTCATCGCCGGACTCCAGTACTGCATCCCAACAGACGGCACAGACATACTCTTCGACCCCATCGCCGTGCCGAGGAGCGCCAACAAGACGACGGCAGCGCTGTTGACGAGGATCTTCCTCACGGAGATACCCAAGGGCCTTGTGGATACGTACATACTGCCCGGCAACCCGGCCCTCCTCGACTCGCCGGACGTGAACAAGACCAAGGCTGCCGTGTTGAAGCAACACCTCTCTAGACTCATGAATGCAAAGATCTTGGCTATACCTCCGGAGAAAAGCGCGTCGTATTACTACAGCTTTATCTACTACTACGAAGCCACGCTGGTCGACCTACAAGACCAGCTGACCTCTCTCTGGGGGCAGATAGTAGATGCGTACTACTCCGGCAAAATCAACCAGAGACAATTCGAAGAGCTGTGGAGGGCACTGGGCGCCCCGGTCAACTACACAGACCCCGCCACAGGCCAGGTAAAGACCTTTACCTACCAAGAGGCGGTTGCTATAAACGACAAAGTGGCGTCGGACCCCACCTATAGAGACAGACTGTACCAAGCCTGGCGCGAAGCGGCCAGCCGTAAGTATCAACAGGTAAAGACGTTGTTGAACCAATACATTCAACAAAACACGCAACAAACCACAACCACTACTACTGCCGCCGCCAAGGCCGACTTGACGTATGTAGCCGCCGCCTTAGCGGTTATCCTCGCCGTGGTCGTCATCTTCGTAATATTGAAGAGACGCTAGCGCTTTTCCGCCGTCTATAGAAGACGACGAGTGTTTTCTCCGTCGAGCTACTCGTTATTTAATAAGTGTGGGTATTATGAATATTGTTAGTAGTAAATTAAACAAGACGACGACCGTTATTAATGTGTATATTAAATTCCGTTCTTTTATGAACTGAACAATACTTATGGCAACCCTCAAGACCGGGGTCGTGATCAACACCATTAAGCCCAGCAGAATTACGTCGATGCCGTTGAGCTCGGCGACTCCCGTGAATACCTGCGCCGGGGGTATGGAGGACGTGTTGATAGGTGAATGTGGAGTAGATAACTGCTCTAGTATGTGCGGCGCAGGCGGCTTGACTACGATTAAGACCAGGCCGGCCAGTATCAGCAGGGTGCTGGTCAACACGCCGATCCGCAGGGCGTAGCCGATAACCTCTTCGAGCTCCATGTCAGTAGAGCCCGAGTCCTCTTAAGAGCATCTGTATGCCCAGCGCCGCCAGGATGACTGTGAAGATGCGGCGTATGGTCACGCTTCGGAGCCGCAGAAGCACCTTGCTCCCCATGAAAGACCCGGCTAGGACCCCGATGGCGGTGGTGGCGGCGAAGAACGGCTGTATGTAGCCGAGGGACCAGTATATGGAGCTGCCCGCAGCCGCGGTGACGCCTATCATGAAGTTGCTGGTGGCTGTCGACACCTTGATAGGCAGGTTCATTGCCCAGTCCATGGCGACCACCTTCAAGGCGCCGCTACCGATGCCGAGGAGGCCGGAGACAACGCCGGCGGCGAACATTATCAACTCGCCAAGCCACCACCTCACGCCGCAGTACTCCACCTCTCTGCCGAGCACATGGTCGTAGTAGCGGCCGCACAGCTGAAGCCACTTGGTCCATCTGTCGGGGGGTTTGGGGTGGGGCAACTCGTGCCTGGACCTCGTCACCTGCGTGTATATGGAGCCCAGGAGGACTACGCCGAATAGTATGTATATCACGCGTTGAAGCTTGTGGGCGTAGACCCAGGCCGCGGCTAGGGAGCCCACGATGGAGCCGCTGGTGGTGGCTATCTCTAGAGACATGCCTATCCGCACGTTGGTCAACCTGTCGCGCACGTAGGCCGAGCCGGCGCCGCTCGACGTGGCGATGGTCGAGATCAAGCTGGCGCCTGCGGCGTATTGAATCGGCATGCCTAAGAAGAGCACGTATATGGGGACGAGGAAAGTGGCGCCGCCGAGGCCGGTCAAAGAGCCCATAAAACCCGCCGCAACGCTGACGGCCGTCAGCAAGGCGAAGAACAACAAGGCATCGACCATGCGTCTCCGTACCCGCTGGTAAAAATGTCTTTATAGGCCCAGGGCGTCTAGGAACCGTCTCCACTGCCGGTACGCCTCCAGCATCTTGAGACCTTCCGGCGTGATGCAGAGCTTGCCGTCGTTCTCCTTCACGATGCCCTTCTCCAAAAGGGCCGCCACTATCTTGGCCATGCGGTCGTAGGCTAGGTTGGCCTCGGCGGCGAGACGGGTCGGCGGCCTGCAACCGGAGGCGAGGATCTCTAGGATGTCGGCCACTATCTCAAGCCTGCTTCTTCTCCTTCTCGGCATAGATCACGCCCAGCGCAAGCATGACGGCCGTGAGGAGGCGGAGGACGACGCTTGCCAGCAGATAGAGAGGCATCACCAAAGAGGCGGCAAGAAACACAAAGGCGAGGGGGATGAAAGGCGGGATTTTCCTCTCCAGAGACTTCGCCAACGTAACTGCCGCAATGTAGAGCGCAAGCAACGCGTTTATCGGCGCGAGGATAAACAGCGGCGGAGCCACAGCATAGAAGAGAGTAGGCGTGACGGCGATTGCGATAGGCACCAGCGCCGCCGTGGTCAGGAGCTGAATGGCCAGCCTAAAGAGGGCCTCCTGGCGCCTTATGAACCTCGTGGGCTCCGTGCCCGTCAGCCAGTTGAGGTAGATGTCCACCACGGCCTCCAGCAAGAGCGAGGCGGCTAGGAGGACCATGCCTGTGGAGTAGAGGGAGAGGCGGGCCTCGGAGAGTCCCCTCCAGGCCTGGAGGGTCTTATACGCCACATAAGACGCTAGCGCCGCGATTATTACGTCGGGGATAAACAGCATTACTCGTATCTGAGGGCCTCCACTATGTTTATCCTGCTCCCCCTGTAGGCAGGCAGGAAGGCCCCTAGCAGGTTTATCCCCACCACCAGCGCCGCTACACCCGCCACCAACACTGGATCTAACACGAGCGAGTTTATGTTAAAGAAGCCGTGGCCGAATCCGCCCGGGCCGGGCCCCCTCGTCTGCTGAATCTGCACGTTGTTCATAAACGGGAGGCCCATCTGCGTCAGCGGGATCAGCAACACCGCGCCTATGACCACGCCTATGATAGCGATAATCAGGGCCTCGCCTAGGAACATCACCATTATGTGTCTCTTCTTGAAGCCCAGGGCTCTCATCACGCCGATTTCCTTAGTCCGCTGGACCACGTTGATGGACATGGTGTCGTAGAGCCAGAGGGCGGTTATGAGCGTGCTGACCCCCGCGATCAAGCCGAGGAACAGCTGGAACGAGGTGAGGAAGCTGTTTATGGTCTGTAGTATTGCTTGTGGGGAGATCACGTCTACGTTGGGGAAGTTGGCCCTGATTTCGTTGGTCACGGCGTCTATCTTTGAGGGGTCCTCTAGAGTCAACACCACCGCGTTGTATGTAGTGATCCCGGTGAGCTGCCTGAAGGAGGCCAGCTCCAGGACAACGCCTCTAGCAGTGTCTAAGAGGCCGAGCGCGCCGGTGGCCAGTATTCCAGACGCCACCATGGTGGCGGACTTGCGGCCCACGGTGAGTGAAAGAGGCGTTCCCACCGCGATCTTCTGCTGGCCGGTGGATCTGTCGAAGGCCACGTAGTACCCAACGAGGGCCGTGCCGCTGCCGACGACCATCTGCCCGTCGTAGAGCGCAGTGGGTGGGAGGAGTTGCGGAAGGAGGGCGGGTTCTACGCCGTAGACGGTGACGGGCAGGCGGTCTGCAGAGCCGGGGATCCTCACGACGCCGCGGGCTGCGGCGATTGGCACCGCCGAGGTGACGCCGCTGATTGTGGAGAGGGCTCCCACGTCGGCGTCTGTAAACTGGGTCCCGGTTACGTATATCACGTTGGTCTGGAAGTTGGAGGTGAAGAACTGGTTGGTGTAGTCTTTGAAGGTTTGGCCGAGGAGGAGGGCGTAGCTGAGAGCCGTGAAGGCTATCGTGACCCCCACTATGGCGCCGATTGTCCGGCCCTTCCTCTCCCACAGCGCCTTCCACGAAAGCCTCAGCAT
>JAEMPK010000115.1 GCA_022759345.1 Pyrobaculum sp.
CGGACACCGGCGGAAGCCGCAACACGTCACAACTCAGAAACAACGTCTGTAAGGCACGCTCCATGAAATATGTGGCGCGAAAAAGCGATAAAATATGCCCGCAGGCGGTTTTGTACGTCTGTGAGGAAAAACTTGTAAGGGTTCAGTTCCTCTGAGGCGTGGCCTTTCTGTTATTTGCGGTGATGTCGGCCGTGGCCTACGGCATTGCGCCAGTGGTGTATAGACCAGCCCTCGCCTGCACGTCTCAGTACAGGGCGCTGGGGGTGTTTTCTTTGTTTTCTATTGCGTTGGGGC
This sequence comes from Pyrobaculum sp., assembly GCA_022759345.1. GTDB lineage: Archaea > Thermoproteota > Thermoprotei > Thermoproteales > Thermoproteaceae > Pyrobaculum. The sequence continues at coordinate 295 of JAEMPK010000115.1, forward strand.
TTCTTCTGCCATGGAGCTCGGTTGATCTCCTCGGGGTCGCCGCGGCGGCTCTTGCGGCTTTGCTGGGGGGTGTCGTGGGGTCGTGGCTCTACATCACGGCGGTGAAGATCGGAGGAGCGTCGGTGGGCAACATCAGCAGTTCGTTGTACATAGTATTGCTGCCGCTTCTCGCGTGGAGGCTTCATATGGCGCCAGCGGCTGCGTTGGTTCTACTAGGCCTTGCTGTGGCTTCTTGGGATGATCAAGGCTCTAGACGCGGCGCTCTCTACGGCGTGTCGGCGGCATTTGTCTGGGCTATTTCAATAAACCTCTACGCGGCGGCGGTCAATGCGTTGGGCCCCGGCGGCGCGATGTTTATGAGAGGCGTGGTGGTGTTTTTGACAAGTCTCTACCTGGGCCGCGGCGGCCCGGTTTGTAAAGTTTTTCGCCTAATAGCAGGCGGATTCATCGACACGTTCCTCGGGTTTGGTTCTTACACTCTAGCCGTGTCTCTCGGCGACTACGTCTTGGCTAGTTTGGTTATGTCTACGTATCCTCTGGTGACCGCGGTCGCAGAGAGGCCGTTTCGCTGGAGGAAGGTGTTGGGGGCTCTGCTGGCAGTGGCTGGGTTGGCGTCGGCCACAAGATAAATAGGTGGTTTTGTTGCCTGGTGTGAAGATTGTAGTCACAAACGACGACGGCCCTCACACCCCGTGGCTGGGACCTTTGGTGAAGGCGTTGGAGGAGGCAGGCCATGAGGTGGTTGTGGTTGTGCCTGAGAGGCCTAGGTCTGCGGCTGGGCTGGCGAGGACCTACCACAAGCCTCTTAGGTTGAGGCGGCTTGGGGAGTATTACGTAGTGAATGGCTTCCCTGCCGATGCGGTGTTTTTAGCGGTTAAGTTGGTGAAGCCAGACGCCGAGTTGGTTTTGTCGGGTGTGAACGTTGGCGAGAACATAGGAGTTGAGGCGACTTACGGCAGCGGCACAGTCGGCGCCGCGATACAAGGAGGCGTGTTGGGCCTGCGGTCTCTCGCCTTGTCGATGGAGGCCGGAGGCGATGTGGGGCTTATGCGCCGCGTCGCGGTGGCCGCGGCGGAGTCCTCTGCCCTTCTCGACGGAGTCTTAGCCGTCAGTGTGAATATACCGGCGCGGTGGGGCGGCGGCCTCTACTGCGCAAAGAAGTTGGCGAAGGCCGTCTATAGGGAGCGGCTATACGAAGGGGTTGACCCCCGCGGCGATAGATATTTCTGGCGTTGGGGGCCGCGCGTCGATGAGTATGAGCCAGGTACAGACGCGTATTACTTCTACGTGGAGAGAGGAATTACGGTGTTGGGAATCTCCGAGGTGGGGGTTGCGTCTGTGGAGCAGTTCGGTAGAGAGCTCGGCGCGAGGTTAGGCGTAAAACAAATAAACTGCTGAGCGAGACGCGCCGTGGATGTGGTAACTACTCTACGGTATCGGTTTGTGAGATATTGCGTAAACAAGGCCTATGCAGAGATGGACCTCCAGGGCGTACCCGCGGAGGTGGTTAACGTGTTTGACGACGTCGTAAACCAGATCAGAGATCTAGAGAGGTATTTCACCTCTCTGGAGTCCGCGGTGAGGGTGGTGAGGGTGGATCTACCTGAGAAGTTGAAGATTTTGAGAGAGCGCGACCAAGCCTTGGCCAAGGCGTTTGTAAAGAAGATGGTTGAGCACTGTCTTGAGTTAGATGAAGTTGCTAATTCAAAGATTAGTGAGTATCTCAAGGAGTTATTAAGTAGTTTTTAAAGTATTTATATTAAGTGCGCATAGTTTTATACTCACCGCCGGGCACCGGCAAGTCCAGAACTATCGCCGAGGCGGGGGCCCGCAGCCGACGCGCCTTGGTGTTTACTAGGAGCCACCTAGAAGGTCTGCAGATGGCTAAATACGTGGCCGAGTTCGGGGGAGACGCCGCGGTGCTCTTTGGGCGGAGGTCGTTGTGTCCCTTCGGCGCCGAGAATTCTGTACAGTGCCTAAAGCTGAGGGAGTCGGGTGTCTGCAAGGCGCAGTCCCGCCGGCCTTTAAAGCTGGTTTTCGACGTAGACGAGCTTTACAGACAAGGCGTCTGTCCCTACGAGGCTCTCCACGCGGCTGGCCGGCGGAGCAACGTAGTCGTGCTTCCACTGGCGTATATATCTAAGGTGACCAACCTCTCAGTCATCGCAGACCTCTTCGAGGACGTAGATTTCGTTGCGCTAGATGAAGCACATAATTTACTCTCCATGGTGGAAGTCCACGACGACGAGCTATACTCTAGGCGCTACTGCGTCGACGCCGACGGCAGGCTGATGTGTCTGGCGTTGCCTCTGGTGGGGGAGCTGGTGAGGGGGGCGAGACGACTTGTGGCAGCCAGCGCCTCCATAACGCGGAGGTTTTCTCACATATTTACGCACTTCCTTAGAGCTAGATATGTAGAGATCTCCACGCTCCCCGGCGTAGAGAACTTAGAAGTCGACCACATCCCTCTTGCCGTGCGCTACAGAACAAGGACGAGGAGGAAATGCATAGAGACCGTCGGCGAGGCGGTTAGACGCGTTTTTCATGAATACCGAAGAGTAGTCGTTTTTCTCCCAAGTAGAGAACTCGCCGAGTTGTACACCTCAAGGCTGGGAGACCTCCCAGTGTCTGAACGACCTCTGGGCGACATCGACCAAGTGGTTGTTACCTACTACGGCAGCCCGGTCTCCGAAGGCGTCAACCTAGACGTGAAGGCCGGCGTCTTGGTAGGGTTCCCCATACCGGACATAAGATCCGACGAGCTGTGGCTAAAGGTGGACGTACTTAATCGGCTTGGCTTCAATGGGTATAGATATGCGGTGTTGTTCACTGCGGTGAATCACGTGATTCAAGCAGTTGGAAGGGTGGTTAGAGGCCTAGCTAGAGAGAGGAAATACATACTGCTTATCGACGACAGGTTTGTACATTATAGACACCTCCTTCCCAACTACCTCTCCCAGTTCCTGAAGTAGATTAAAAACTGTGGGTATAAGGTGTGGGAGTTCCTTCTTCTAGCTACGCTCCTCGCGCTCTCTCTAAACGACGGCGTGTTCATCGGCGTCGGGAAGAGAGGCCCCGTCTACCTGCCGCTGGATAGACACATAATCATCACAGGCCCCACCCGTAGCGGCAAGACGCGTCTCGCCAAGAGACTCATAAAAAGGTCGGGACTGCCTGCCCTGATTCTCGACTGGCACAACGAGTATCCGTGGCTGAAGGTAGACGCCAGATGGCTTAAGATATCTATCGAGAAGTTCGACAAGAAACTTCTCGCAGAGATACTGGGACTAGCTCTAAACTTAAACGAGCCCAGCGTCTATTTCCTGTACCGCGCCATTAGGCAACAACGCCTACACACGTTGAGAGACGTGGTGACGGCACTGGACGACTTCCTGGTGACCACCCGTAGCGAAGTGGAGATGAAGGCGGCTATTGCGAGACGCCTAGAGTACATACTCGACGTCTTCGAAGGCGGGCGGATCCCGCTTGAGAAGCTTTTTTCCACAAAGAAAAGGGTGTCGGTGGACTTATCTAAGCTGAGGCTTTACGAAGAGAAGGTCTTAATATCTCTTTTCATTTTGGCATCTCTTTACAACTATCTTTTTGAGCGGGGAGTGGCCAAAAGGCCGGAGAGGTTGCTGGTAATAGACGAGGCGCAGAACATTATGCATCGTGGAGATGTGGTTAGATACCTCATATTTGAAAGCGCCAAGTACGGGCTCCGCGTGGTTCTAGTAAGTAACGAGATGCCGCAACAAGACCTCCTGGTCCACAGCACTCATGTTATAACTCAGCCGCACTATGTCTACAACTTAAAGATAAAACGTAGCGCCATAATAAGAAATAACAAGGTTGAGGAGCTATGGTTGATATAGAGAAAGTTTTAAGGCTTTTAGGTTTGAAAATAGATGAGTTGACTACTTGTGACATATATATAAACTACTTTATGCAATATATTGCAGACATTGAAAGAGAGATATATAATATAAAGAGCAAAATAAGCTACCTAGAGGAGAGATGTTTTACAAATATCAAAGAAATAAATAAATAGGAGGGCTTTCTTTAAATATATGGCCGATCTTCGAACTCTCTCCCGTACTTATGCCGAAAAAACAGACTCCTTCCGTATCAAACTCATCACAATTAAATTCCTCCGGGACCAAGTGCAAAACGCCAAGGGAAACCTCATAACTTTTAGACCGTCTAAGGTGGCCCAAGACCTACACCTATACGGCCGCCAAGATCTGAGGGCAAAAACGGTATTGATAAGAGCTTTTCTCGACGACCTGGTACAAAGAGGCTACGTTACGGTAATCAAGCGGAGCGCAAGAGGCAAAGTCTACGGCCTCTACAAGAACAACAAGTTCTGGGACATGCTCACCCTATATGAGCCGGAAAAAGTCCTTGAGCTCCTAGAGACGGAGAAGATAGGCACCTAACCATTGACGTTATATATAACGACCCGTCTCTTTAAGTGGACGCCGCACAGTTGTTAGATTTTATACGTAAGAAGTACAAACGGGAGAGCTTCAAGGCGGCGTTAGTGGGGACTTATAAAGACGGGAGATACGTAGAGCCTCCTCCGCTTCAGTACAACATGTTTATCTTCCTCGTGCCGTTGGCGCTGTCGGCGGCTCCCATATTTATTGTAAAAAACGTGTGGATCCAGTGGATTGTCGGTGTAGCCGTGATCTTTGGATCCTACCTAGCTCTTTACCTATACCTCAAGAGGAACTGCCTAATTCCTGACGAGGTCAGAGTAGTTAGGACAAACTACGGAGATGTGGAGTACCTAAGGAGAAACAAGTTGGCAATTCTGGAGAACCCCTCGTCGCTACCAGGCGACTACGAGCTCTACTACGCGCCGCCCGGCGTTTGCGTGACGCGCGACAAGAGACCAAACGCCTTCACCCTCGACGGACCCCTCGGCCCCGTGATATACTTCACCACCGGCCTCTTCGCAAGGCTGACCCCCGAGGAGCTGCAGGCCGTTCTGGAACACGAAAGAGGACATCTCAAGTATAGACACACCCATAAACTCCTTGCCTTTCTAGTCGCCGAGTACACGCTCCGCCTCCCCCTCGTCCACCTGGTATACGCAAAGTACTCAATTCTACTTCTGGCTCTCCACATAACAGGAGTCGCCCTGCTCTTTACGGCGGTTCTCCACGCCTTTGAATTCGAGGCCGATAAATACGCCGCAGCCAGACACAAAGAGCGCTTGGCCTCGGCCCTCGTTAAGCTTGACTGGAACGGCATAGTGGAGGCCGTCCTTAACCCACTCGCCGCAAAACTCACCATACTCGCCAAGACCCACCCATTAACAATAGACAGGTTGAGAAAACTCAATGCAATTCCTCACTAGACTCGCACGTACAATAGAACAGCTGGAGAGAGTGGCCCAGAAGTACGACGACGAAGACTTAAAAGCGCTAGTGGCCGAGCTCTACCGGCAGCTCACCACAGTAATCAACGTACTTGAGAAGATATACGCAATATATACAGAACTAGACGTCCTCGTCAGAACAGACCTCAAAATAGAGCCAGGTCTCTACCTAGAAACAGAAACCCCCCAACAAACGGAGAAACTTGTGGAATATATAGAAAGGCTACGAAACGCAGGTCACGACCCAAACAAAATCGTCGCGTATCTACTGGGCACAGGCGCGGTTCGTATAGAGACTAGAGACGGAGAACTCTACATAATACCCCACGCCAAAGGAGGTAAACGCTGACGAGACAAAAAGCGTCATCAGCGCTATTAACCGAGATCATCTATCACCCAGCCTGGTCTCGTCACCGGCAGAGATGAGGCACGGATATTAACATTTTTCGAGGTACTCTAGATACCTCGTAAGCACCCCCGCCACGTCTAGTCTAGTGCGGAATTTCTTTCTGTATTCGCCTGCGACGACCCTGGCGGTGCCTCCGCTAATCACAATCTCGGCGGTGGAGGTCGGCGTCACATAGGGACGGTACCTCACCTCGTCGCCCACCACCTCGACAGGTCCTGTGTAGGTGTAGTACCTAGACTTAATCACAGCCCCCAGACGGTCCATGAGACGGCTCAAAAGCCGCGCCGCGTTTTTAAGCTCCTCGTCGTTTATAAGGCACTCGACTCCGCGGCCCACGACGGCCATGTACGCCGTGTTGCCATAGAGGTGGACTGCTAAAATCTTGTCGTTGAGAGTTAAGGTGATTGCCCGGACGCCGGGGCTGGCGGTTACCGACAAAAGCGCCTTAGACAAGCTCAAGCGGCGTGACTCCGTCTGGGCACTTGTACTGGAGCTTCTTGGCGCATACGTCGCAGAATACGTACCCTTGCTTCTTGCAGATGTACCGGTCTTCATATATGTAGAGCCTCTTTCCGCATCGCGAACATCTCCCAATGGTCAAGGTCTTCGGCGGGTAAACCATTGCGTCGAAAAATTAAACTAGGTTAAAAATGTTTCACATGTTAATCGGCGTCCTACACCTGCTACCCACCGACGACCCCCACCTCCTCGACCACGCCGTGAGAAACGCCAGAAGGCTGGAGGAGGCGGGCGTCGACGCCATAATCGTGGAGAACTTCTACGACGCCCCCTTCAAGCCCAGGGCAGACTTCCGCACAGCGGTGGCGGTGGCCGTGGCGGCGAGAGACGTGGTGAAGACGGTGTCCGTACCCGTCGGAGTGAACCTGCTCAGAAACGCGTGTCGAGCCGCCGCCGTGATCTCTCAATACGTAGGCGGCAGGTTCATCCGTTGCAACGCCTACACAGACATAGTCCTTTCGGAGTCCGGCCTCCTGAAGCCGCAGGCGCCGTACCTCCGCGGAGTAAAGGTGCTGGCAGATGTCCACGTCAAACACGGGCTCACCCTCTACCCGCCAACGCTGGCGGAGGCCGTGGAGACCGCAACCACGAGGGCCAACCCAGCCGCCATAGTCGTCACCGGTGGAAAAACAGGCGAGCCCCCCGACCCGGTGGAGGTCGCCACCGCAAGGGCCTACACGCACCTCCCCGTCCTAGTGGGCAGCGGCATCTGCTTCAACACGTTGACTCTGCTGAAGATCGCAGACGGCGCCATAGTGGGGACTTGCCTAAAGGAGGGGAGAGAGGTCGATTTAGAGAAGGCCAGAAGACTCGTGAGAGAGGCCAAGTCTGTGCTCAACCCTAAAAGGCCCCTCCTCCTCTAGGGCAGTATCTCGCCGTCTTTTAAGTCTTGCTCAACCTCTCTATTGGGCCCAACGGCGGCCCCCCTCCCAACGTAGATTTCGTCTTTTACATAGACGCCGTCGGCCACCACCGCCTCCACCAACCGGGTCCATCTGCCCAAGAAGACGCCTTCGCCCACTATGGAGCGGCTGAGGTACGCCCCGGCCTCTATCACGACGCCATCCATCACTACGCTTTCCCTAATACGCACGTGGGGCCCCACCTTGCTCCTACTCCCAATGACCACATAAGGCCCAATCACGCTCCCAGACGCCACAGAGACCTCCTCGCCTATGTACACAGGCGGGATAATCTTCACCCCCGGCAACTCCGGTCTACACGTGTTGCACCTCTCAAGCGCGGCGAAGTTGGCCCTGAGGTAGTCGACATGCGTCCCGATGTCGAACCACAGCCCTCTGTGCACGTAGCCGTAGACGTCGAACTTCTCCATAAGCCTAGGGATGATGTGTTTAGCTATCTTCACCTCGCCGGAGTTCAACTCGGGAAACTCCGCCACAGCCTCAGGCTCGAAGATGTAAAACCCTGCGTTGGCCAAGTTGCTACCCACAGGCTCCTTCGGCTTCTCCACAAACCTCTTAATCCTCCCCGCCTCGTCTATTAGAGCTATGCCGAACCTCCCCACCTCCTCCGGCGGCACCTCTATAAGCGCCATGGAGACCGCGGCGCCGCTCCTCTTGTGGAACTCCCAAAACGCCTTCACCGAGAGGTCTGTGAAGACGTCGCCGTTGGCCACAACGATAGGCCCCCTCAGCCCGAGGCTCCTCACCACGTTTATGACGGCGCCCCCATCCCCCAGCGGCCTGTCCTCCTCCACAAGCCTAACCCTGCCGCCCCACCTCGCGTTTATATAGCTCCTAATCACAGAGGAGAGGTATCTAGCAGACACCACCGGCTCAGCCACCTCAGCCACCCGCTCAACGACCCAGTCTAAAACCGGCCGCCCCAACACGGGGAAAAGCGGCTTAGGCTTGGTATAGCTAAGCGGCCTAAGCCTCGTGGCAAACCCGCCGGCGAGGATAATTCCACACTCCGCCATATCTAAAACTCAAAAACTCGTATAAAACCGTTGCGAACCCCTCCGGGACAAGACCCCGTTCTGCTTTCCTCGGCGACAACTGCTACGCCTGTATTAGCGGCGGGAAACGCCAACTTCTACCGAAAAACGTAAGCGCCAACGCGGTCGATGGAGCGCCGCCTCATGGCGATTCTATGTACTTAAGGAGCTCGTAGGCGGTTACCTCCGCCTCTGCCGTATCCACCTCTCTCCGCTGAAGCACGTTGCCTGCCTCGCCCACTATGAAGAAGACCTTTCTGCTACGGGGCGAGGAGGCGTTTAGGTAGAACTTCGCCACTACGTACCGGTTGCCTCTAACTGCGGTGACCTCAACCGGCATGAGACCGAGGCGGCAGGCACAATTCAACGTGAGGGCCCCCGCCCTCTGCAACACCCCCGCCACGGCCCACACCCTCTTTGCCAGCTCTACATCAGAGGGAACAGCATTTATGTGAAGAAGCGCGCCGGCCCTCGAAGCCCCCACAGCCACAGATGGGTTTTTGTCAGATAAGAAAATAGGCTTGTTCCACACCTGCTCCCAACCGCCGAATTCTCTACCTTTTACGCTCCTGGTGGGCACCGCCTTCCTCAGAAGCGGCCTAAGTCCCCCTAGATCCAACACATATGCAGGGTGCCCCAACGCCACCGCCTTCACGATTGTAGTTCCAAACGAGGTAAGCGCTACGTGTCCAGAGAGAAACTCCCCATCCACTCTGGGCTCCGCCGACTCTATGTCAACCCCCACGGGCTCCTCTACCCTCTTGCCGCTATCCACCTCTATATACACCACCTTCTGCGAGACGACTCCCACCACCACGGTGCAGGGCGTGGTGAAGCTGGCCACGGATAAAACTAGGTTATATTTAGATATCTATCGGCTGAGAGATGAGACATATTAGACGTTGGATAGATAAACAACGACGTTGCCTACTCCGTGGATCTACGCGTAGTGGCTAAGTTAATCACAGCCAAGTTAGGCGAAGAGCCTGCGGACTTGGACAAACTCCTCGAGTCTATCGGAGTAGAGCTGACTTGGCTAGACAAAATTAAACTTGTGCAGCATCTCGAGGGCGTGGAGGCGGTGTATCACGCGGTGTCGGGAAAGATACTGTTGAGGCGAGTCAACACGGCAGGGGTCAGCACGTAAGCGCGGGCACATATCGCCGCGGTTTGACGCACGCCACCCCGCCCCGCATCGCCGCCACGTACTCCCCCGGCGTCCACAGCAGAAAAACCGCGCCGGTCAAGAATCCGAGCAACCCGGCAGGGAAACCGGCCGTAGCTCCCACCGCCAAAGCCGCCGCCACTAGACCCCACTTCTTCGCCCGTCCACGCCACAAGGCGCCTCGCGCCGCCTTTCGTGTAGGCGGAGGCTCAGAGATGAACCGCTCCACCAGCCGCCTAGACTCCACATAGGCGAAACACAAAGCCTCGGCGGCCCTATTGGAACGCCGTGCCGTAACGCCGATGCAGAGGTCAGGAAGTGCATCTACGAGTCTCTCCATTTCTCGCTCCACTTCGTCGTGTACGTTAAATAGGAGCCACCTCCTGGTCTTCACAGCCCCGTCGTGGATGTAATGCAGCGCCCGGCCAAGGGCTCTCCCCGCCGCGTGGAGATCCCCCCTCGCCCGGTAGAAACATGCGAGGTTGAAGTAGTACTCCACGAGACCCCGCGGAACCCCCGCGTGGTGACGCATGCGGACGGCGCGGCAACGCCCACCTCTGCACCTCACCTCCAGGTCGGGCACCGCGTCCGGCTCCACGACGCCCACCAGAAGCCCCCTCGCGGCGTCCCTAGGCAGGCCGGCTGAGACCAGCGACGCCAAGGCTCTGTGGACGCGCCAGCTCGGCACGGTCTATCTTTGCCGCAACATTAATAATTTATATGGTCTAGTATTAGCTGTGGACTTCCGTGTGGTTTACGCCCCTTGGCGTTATAGATACATCAAAAACATCGACCGCGAGGAGGGGTGCTTCCTCTGTAGAGCCGCCGCCGAGGCTGGGCGAGACGACGAGAACCTCATCCCCCTCAGAGGCAGGCATGTGTTTGCCATATTGAACAAGTACCCATACACCTGGGGCCACGTCATGGTGGCGCCCTACCGCCACATCTCGCAGTTTGAGGAGCTTACCGAGGAGGAGTGGGTGGAGATGGTGAAGATGGCTAAGCAACTCATGGAGGCGGTGGGGAAGGTCGCGGGGGCGCGGGACTTCATCGTTGGGCTAAACATAGGACGCGCCGCGGGGGCCGGGCTCGAGGGCCATCTGCACCTACACATCATTCCGAAAGACACCGAGGTGAAAAACTCCGACGACCTGCAGGAGGCCCTGGTGAAGCTGACGAGGGAGCTGAGGCGGGCCCTATGATAGGCAGCATCTGCCTAGACCACTTCAGGGGCGTGGAGAACAGATGCGTGAAGCTGAGCCGCGCCACGCTCCTATTCGGCCCGCCCAACTCGGGCAAGACCACCCTCATGGAGGGGGCCGCGCTGTTGATGCAGAGCCGCGGGGAGCAGTGGCTAGCCCTGGAGGGCCCCCTCCTCATTATACACGAGCCGGAGGACGTACACTTTGGCGGAGACCTGGAGAGGCCCTTCGGCATAGAGCTTGCCGTGGAGCTAGAGGGATCAACAGTGACTTACGGCTACAGATACGCCACGGCGACTAACTACGTGGAGCAGTGGGTGGCCAGAAACGGCGAACTGCTGGCGAAGATGGCGAAGAGGGGGGACAGGGGCGTCCTCCTCCACCCCGTGGAGGCCGAGCTCTGCGTCGCGCCGTATGCTGTCATGAACGAAGACGTGTTGATCACATGCGGCGCGGTGGAGGACGAAAGGCTCCGCGCCGCCGAGAGGGCCCTGCTGGACCTCAGGGTGGGGCTTAAGGACAAGTTCTACTTCATAAGCGGGAGGAGGCTGGCGGCGTGGAAATACACCTACGAAACCCACGTGGACTTGATGCCAGCCACCAGCGTGGGGCCCGAGGGCCAGTTCACCACGCACCACCTCTCCCGGATCTTGACCCAAGCCGCCTACGAGAGGGTGAGGGAGATGCTCTACGCCTACCTCCCCCTCATGGGCGTTGAAGACGTGAGGGTGGGCCTCGTCAAGTCCGGCCGCATCGCCATGTACATAAAAAGCAACGGACTGTGGACAAACGCCTACAACGCCGGCAACTACACCAAGGCGGTCCTCCCCGTCTTTCTCCAGCTACTGCTGGCGAACCCCGGCTCCGCGGTTTTCGTAGACGACGCGGACCTGGCCGTGCCGGCCACCCACGCCGAGAGGTTACTTGGGGCCTTCCTCGAGATAGCCCGCGCCAGAGACCTCCAGCT
>JAEMPK010000055.1:0-10275 GCA_022759345.1 Pyrobaculum sp.
GAGGTTAAGGGTAAGGAGGACATTATAGTCGAGGGCATAGACAGAGAAGTGGTGAGTCAATTCGCCGCCTCTATTCAGTCTGCGACTGAGCTGAGAGGCGACGAGAGGCCTTCTCCACACGGCCGCGAGGGGGGCCTTGGCGTCGTCGATGGGATCTACGTCGTCGGCTACGAGCACATCAAGAGTTAACCTCCGAGCCTACGTCCTCTTCTCCGCACCTTACTCTTTCGTAGTTTTTCTACTGCCCTTCTACGTCTTTGAGCTCGGCGGCGGCGCCCCCGAGGTGGGAGCCGCCTACGGCCTCTACGCCTTGGCCACAGTCCTCACCCGGCTTGTATCTGGAGGCTTTGTGGACCTGGCGGGGAGGCGGGCTGCGCTCGGCGTGGGCGGCGCCGCGTTGGCCGCCGCCATGGCCTTGTTAGGCCTCTCCTCAGCCGTTCAGCACGTATACGCCGCGCTCTTCCTCGCCGGCGTCGCCTCTAGTCTAGTCAACGTAGCCGTCATAGCCTACGTATCCGACCTAGGCGGGGTCGAGACGCCCCAGCTGTATTCCAAAATGAGAGTGGCTGCGGCCCTTGGGGCCGTCGCCGGCGGCGTCTCTATCCCTGCCGCGTATCTTCTCTCGCGGCTCATCGGCTACGCCGCCGCGTTCAGGGCGTTGGCGTTTATCTTCGCCGCCGCGTCTCTCGTAGCGTTGGCCTTTCTGCCGCCGGAGACGAAACACCTAGCCTCTCGCCATGGGAAGACGCATGTCGCCATGGCGGCATGCATCATATGGCTGGCCTTCCTCCTCGGCCTGGCGCTGGGGCTCTACGGGCCGCAGATTCTTCCATATCTACACCTCAAGTTTTCTTTGTCTCCATTTTCAGCGATTTTGCTCTACCTCCCGGCTGTGTCTGCCTGGCTCTACGGCCCCCGACTCGCCAAGCCTAACCGCGGCGTAATCTTCGCCGGGGTGGTTGCCATGTCTCTAGCGCTTTTCGGCATGTCCCTCTCGCCGAGTCCTTACCTCTTTTCTCTGTTTTGGCTTTTAGAGAGCTTCGGCGTGGCGGTAGCCTCCACGGCTTTGGATCAGTCTTTGGTTAGGCACGTGGCGGGGGCGTACTGGGGAAGAGGCTATGGCGTGTACCAAGCGGCGAATAACCTCGGCTACTCCCTGGGGGCTTTTATGTCTGGATATTTACCCGGCCCGTTCATCTACGCCGCTCTGCCGCTTGCCGCCTTATCCATGGCGCTCTTCATGTGTAGAGACCTATGAATATGCCGAGGGGGATAAGTAGACCCACGGCTAGGTTTATGTTAAAGGCCGCGGCGCTCTTTCCCCGGGCGCTGAGGATAGCTGAGTAGATCTCCAAAGCCGCGCCGGCCAACGTCGGTATGAGGCCGAAGAAGCTGAGCCTATAGATGAAGTAATTCGCAACGTAGAGAGCGGCCGAGGCCGTGAGGAGGAACAGAGCAGCGGCATCAGCCGCCCGCAGGCCGAAACAAGAGGCAACGCTGCCGAGGCCATGGGATTTGTCGAACTCATAGTCGCCCTTGGAATACGCCACGTCAAACCCAGCGACCCAAAGCGCAGCGGCCAGCACCAGAAGCCAAGGCGTCTTGGCTAAGGCAGTTTCAATATCCTCTGGGTGCATCGCTATGGCGGCGCCCAGCGGCACCAAGGCGTAGACGAGGCCTAGGTGGAGGTGCGGCAGGCAGTGCAACCTTTTGGCGTAGGGGTACGTGACGACGACTAGGAGGTACGGCGCAGACAGCAGAAGAGGCCATTTGCCGAGGGCGGCGGCGGACAAGACGAAGAGCGCGGCTCCGAAGGCGAAGACTCCGTAGGCCTCTTTGAAGCTTACCCTGCCCGACACCAGCATCCTGCCCCGCGTCCTCGGGTTAAGTCTGTCTATGGGGTAGTCGGCGATGTTGTTCCACGACATGCCGGCGGTCCTGAGGCCGAATACCGCAAGCCCTATAAACACGGCGCGCCAGAGGTCCATATCGCCCCCCGCGAGAAGCGCCGCGGCGTAGGCCATGGGGAGCGTGAAGACGGTGTGTTCCACTCTGATGAACCTAAGCAACCTCGCGGCAGTGGCTCCCACAACCTCCGGGTCGAAAGACACAGAACGTGATGCGTGCTATTTTTAAGTGGTTTTCGAAAAGGCCTAACGGCTTGCATAGTGCGAAGGACGCCGTAAAGCGCCGGCGGCATTGGTCTATCGCTTGGAGCGATGGTTGCGCTGTATCCGTTCCTCAGATGGGGCTACGAAATTACACAACCGCAGAGACACGCCGCACCCAGAGGTGTGTGGTTTGAGAAGATCGTAGGCTCCCAGCGACAGCGAGGTGGAGTTGAGGTTTGTAGATGAGGCAGGCAACCCGGCGGAGTTTTCGGCGCCTCTCTTCTGGGAGCCGACAGGCGAGGCCGAGGAGGTCTACATACGGGGAAGGCTGAGACTGCCGAGGAGGGGACTCGCCCACCGTGTAGATAAGTGGGAGGAGTTTCTCGGCGGGTAGCCGCCTAAAACCGAAAACACCCTGCTCACCATACTTCCCATCTCCACCCCCGGGGAGGCACTGCCCTACACAGCGCTTCTAGAAAATCTCAGATTCACCAACAGAACCTACGTAGTGAGGGGATGCAAAAACGGCGCAGTGCCGGCACCTTCTTCGCCGCATGTCCTGAGGCTAAAGTAGTCTACGACTCCTATGTAGACATCACCAACTGGGTTCCAGCCGTGGGCTTAATAGACCAGTCAAGTGGCGCCTTTGGAGATAGCGACGTGGCATTTAGCTATGTTGTGGACGGCTCTGCTTTAAAGCTCAACGCCCACGGCGCAGTCAGCTTAGGTTACGGCACCTCAGCTAGAATAAGCGGCACATACAGCTGGAGCACGGGCACCCTCCGGAAGCAAGAGGGGAGGGAATTTACAATCGCAAGCGACGACTAATCGGCCTCAGTCGTGTTCTACAACATCAGGCTAAGGGTTTCAGTTATCGAAGTCTACACAAATTGTCTCGTCAGCGACGTGCGGCAGTCCAGAACCCCATTTATATAGAAACGACTCAGACGCTTAACGCCCTCAACCACGTCCCGGCCGGGGCGTTAGACGCGGCGGAGCCTGTCCAATATCTGAGCTTCCTCGGGAGAGACGGCAGACTTGCCCCTACTGCCAGATGTTCGACCCCATATTTAAGCAGGTGGGCGAGAGATACCGCGGCTTCGCCAACTTCGTAAAGGTCGACGTGGAGCAGTTTTATCACCTCGCCGCCGCCTTGGGCGTCATGGGGACGCCCACCACCGTGGCTTTTGTGGATGGCCAGCCGGTGGAGGTTGCGCCGGGCTTTATGACGGCGCCGCAGTTCAAGGCCTTCGTGGAGTCCGTACTCGGCTACGCTGGGTGCAGATAATACTTTAAAGGGGGCATCGTAGACGCTTCAATGGTTAGGGTTGTAGTCGTAGGAGGCGGCGCAGCGGGCGCCTCGGCCGCGGCTAGGGCGAGGAGGCTGGACCCCAACGCCGAGGTTATCCTCATCGAAAGGGGCTCTATGATTACGCATGCGCCGTGCGGCATGCCTTATGCCGTTGGGGGTATTGTGAAAAGCCACGAGGACCTCATGACGTACACCCCTGAGGAGTTTGAAAAAGAGCGCAACATAAAGGTTCTGACTAGAACCGCCGTTGTCGACGTCGACGTGGATAAACAGGTCGTGGTGGCGAGGAGAGGGGACGCGGAAGAGAAGATAGCCTGGGATAAGCTAATCATAGCAACTGGCGCGAAGCCGCTTGTGCCTAAGATACCTGGCGTAGAGCTAAAGGGTATACTCACCATGAGGCATCCCGACGAGGTGCCAGAGTTAAGAGGCCATCTGGAGAAGGCGAAGACTGTGGCCATCGTAGGCGGGGGTTATATCGGCGTGGAGATGGCGGAGGTTCTTCTGGAGATGGGGAAGAGGGTTCTCCTTTTTGAGATGTTTGACCAAGTGCTTCCCGCAGCGCTTGATCCAGACGTAGCCGCTGTGGTTGCTGAAGAGATGAAAAGCCGCGGCGTCGAGCTTCACCTCGGCGAGAAAGTGGTGGAGTTTAGAGGCGACAACCACGTGAACAAGGTGGTGACCGAGAAGGGCGAGTATCCTGTTGACGAGGTGGTGTTAGCCGTCGGCGTTAGGCCTGACGTGGAGCTCGCCGTCAGGGCCGGGGCTAAGTTGGGAGAGACCGGGGCCGTCTACGTGAATGAATACATGGAGACCACCGTGCCGAATGTATACGCCGCGGGTGACGTGGCGGAGAAGGTACACAGAGTTACGGGCAGGCGGGTGTGGATACCTCTGGCGCCGACCGCCAACAAGGAGGGTCAGGTGGCAGGCGGCAACGCGGTGAAGGGCCGGGTGATGAAGTTCCCAGGCGTCGTGGGCACCGCCGTCACCAAGTTCTACAGTCTATACATCGCGCGGACCGGCCTGGGGGAGAGGGAGGCGGCGCAGCTAGGCTTTAAGACGCAGAGCGCCTTAATTAAGGCAAGGACTAAGGCCCACTACATGCCGGGCGCAGAGACGGTCCACGTCAAGTTGATCGCCGAGGAGTCCACAGGCCGTGTGTTAGGCGCTCAGATTGTGGGCAAGAGCCCCGTGGTCGCCTCCTACGCCGATATAATGGCTGTGGCGATCCAGTCGGGCTACACAGTCTCCGACGTCTTCTTCTCAGACATCGGTTATATGCCCGATACGGCGCCTGTCTGGCATCCGCTCATTGTCGCAGCTAGGGTATTGAGTAGGGGCAAGTTGTAATTTTTGGCTAGCTAAGCTTCGACTTTTTCCTAAAAAACGCATTTTACCCAATTTATTTCCTTCCCTATGATAACAATAATTGGAAGCGGTAGAGTTGGTACAGCGGCGGCAGTTATAATGGGGTTGATGAAGGTAGATACTAAAATTATGTTGATTGATATAGTGAAAGGGTTGCCTCAGGGAGAGGCCTTAGACATGAACCACATGAGTTCTATCCTTGGTCTGGATGTTGAGTACTTCGGCTCTAACGACTACAAGGACATGGCGGGCAGCGACCTCGTCGTTGTTACCGCCGGGCTTCCTAGGAAGCCTGGCATGACTAGAGAGCAGTTGTTAGAGGCGAATGCAAAAATTGTGAACGAGATTGGGAAGGAGATTAAGAGATATGCGCCTAATTCTATAGTTATTTTGACCACGAACCCGCTCGATGCGATGACTTACGTAATGTGGAAATCCACCGGTTTCCCGAGAGAAAGGGTGATTGGATTCAGCGGCGTGTTAGACGCAGGTCGTTTGGCGTATTACGCCGCTAAGAAGCTTGGCGTGTCTCCAGCCTCTATACTGCCGATTGTTCTGGGTCAACACGGCGAGAGCATGTTCCCAGTGCCCACCAAGAGCTTTCTACATGGGGTACCTTTGAGCAAACTACTTACAGAGGAGCAGTTAAAGGAGGTTGTGGAGGAGACGGTGAAGGCGGGCGCCCGCATCACTGAGCTAAGGGGCTTCTCCTCTAACTGGGGCCCCGGCGCTGGACTTGCGTTAATGGCTGACGTGATTAAGCGAGATGCCAAAAGGTCGTTAATAGCGTCTGTGGTCCTACGGGGGGAGTACGGGGTCAGCGACGTGCCTGTGGAAGTGCCCATAGTGCTCGGCAGAGGCGGCGTGTCGAGGATTCTCGAGGTGGAGCTGACGGCGGAGGAGAAACAGAAGTTTTTGCAGAGCGTAGAGGCGATAAAGAAGCTTATTGCATCAATACCGCCTGCCTATCTACAGTAATATATATCCGTATTTTTTCTCTTTCTCGTGTCTCAGGTACTGTTTGAAGTTGTGGGGGAGAGGGGGAAGCTAGTGGTGTTGGAGGACTCCGAGGTTGGGCACGTGTTTGCGGTTATTCCATACGAGAAAA
Organism: Pyrobaculum sp.; assembly: GCA_022759345.1. Classification (GTDB taxonomy): domain Archaea; phylum Thermoproteota; class Thermoprotei; order Thermoproteales; family Thermoproteaceae; genus Pyrobaculum. The sequence goes on from JAEMPK010000055.1 coordinate 5,903, forward strand.
AGGCAAGTCCGGCGTTGATTCGTGAGTTGAGAGAACAGACACTAGACCCGTGGCGGTATGTGGAGGGGGTTGGGTTTGTACTTGATATAACTGCCTGGAAAGGCGAGGCCGGGTTATCTCTAGAAGATATAAAGAATAAAGTGGAGAAATACAAAGCGTCTATTGATCAAATCTTTCAAGTACTTGAAAGCGTAGCGTCAAAGGAGGCTGAGGAGAAGAAGAAAAAGAAGAAGAAAAAAGCCGCTCGGAGGAAGACTAAGAAAAGTAAGAAGACTGCAAAGAAGAAATCGAGTAAGTAGCCTCAGGGGGCGATAAGTTTAATACTACCATTTCGAGTGTTCGCCTATGGCCGTCCCCTTAGGCGGACCTGAGGAAGTGCCTCACATTGAGGTCGACGAGGAGACTAAGGAGATAATAAAAGAGATGTTGGCACAGATGGAGAACCCGGTAGAGGTGAACTTCTTCACGAGCGGCAATTGTGCGGGTCGTGAAACCAACTGGTGTATACCTACCGAGGAGCTCCTCGGCTTGTTGGCGCAACTGGCGCCGCCGGGGAAGCTCAAGGTGAATAAGTACAGCTTTGAAAAAGACGCGGAGGTATTTAAGAAGTTTGGCGTCGAGCCACAGCGAGTGCCCAGCATCTACTTCGGCGACGGCTTCATAAAATACCTAGGCGCCCCCATGGGGGAGGAGGTAAGAGCCTTTATAGAGACTGTGGTGAGGCTCAGCACTGGGAAGACCGGACTTAGACAGAAGACCAGGGCTGAATTAGCTAACTTGGCTCAAAACGCCCCAAAGCGGGTCTACGTCTTGACTGTGGTAACTCCCAGCTGTCCCTACTGCCCCTACGCAGTTCTGCTCGCCAATATGTTCGCCTACGAGAGCAAGGGCAAGGTGGTGTCCGTGGTTGTGGAGGCCTACGAGAACCCCGACATAGCGGATATGTACGGCGTCACCGGCGTGCCTACGGTAATACTACAGGCGGAGGACGCCGCAGTAGGAGACGTGGAGTTTGTGGGCGTGCCTCCTGAGCACGAGCTGTTGGCGCGAGTCAAAAGCCACATGGGTCTCGCGTAGCGGTTTTTAAAGGTCAGCGATTCCTTCCTTGTGAAGAAGATCAGAGTCGCCACTGGCAACCCTCATAAACTAGCAGAGATTTCGGCCATCCTCAAGCCTTTCGGCATTGCGGTGGAGCGGCTAGAAGCGGAGAAGGTGGAGGTGCAAGACGACGACGTGGTTGCCGTGGCCCGGAAAGCCGCCGAGTTCCTGTGCCCCCGCTACGGCGACTACGTGGTGGTTGAGGACACCGGACTTTACATAGACGCGCTGGGGGGCTTCCCCGGTCCCTACGCTGAGTATGTCTATAGAACCATCGGGCTCAGGGGCGTGTTGAAGTTGCTGGAGGGCGTCGCCGACAGGTCTGCGGTGTTTAGGTGCGCAGTTGCCCTGTGTCTAGGCGGGGAGGTCCGCGTATTTGTGGGGGAGACCCGCGGCCGTATAGCGGAGGAGCCGAGGGGGAGCGGGGGCTTTGGCTACGACCCCATATTTATCCCCGAGGGGAGCTCCCTGACCTACGCCGAGATGGGCGAGGAGGCGAAAAACGCTGTGTCGCACCGGGGCCGGGCCTTCGCGGCGCTTGCCGCATGGCTTCTCTCCAGCAATTTTTAAATAATGGGAAGTGTTGAGTAACGTGGACATGTTTAGCAGGTCAATTATTGAATTCGCCACAAGAAACGTGGTTACTGTGGCTGAGAAGGAGAAGGTTGTGAATGCTATGAAGACCATGGTGAGTCTCGACATAAGAAGGTTGCCTATTGTACGCGGCGACAAGCTCGTGGGCATTATAACTATGCTTGACATACTTGACGCCATCTATTCATGGATAAGTGACGGGACTTCGGAGGGCTCTCTCTACAGCGACATATATATGAAGAACGTAATAGAGGTGGGCACCAGAAGCGTAGTGTCGGCACGGCCCGACACCCCTGTAAGCGAGGTCATCTCTCTGTTTCTCCGACACAACTTCGGCTCAATGCCCATAGTGGACGAGGCGGGGAGGCTAGTCGGCATATTCACCGAGTGGGACGTGTTGAAGATAGCGTCGCAACTGGACTTTCCCCACAGAGTTCGGGACGTCATGACGCGTATAGTCTACGTCCTCACCCCCTACTCCACGGTTATGGACGTCTTAGAGGGCATAACTATTTACAAGTTCAGAAGATACCCCATAGTGGACGAGGCGGGGAGGGTCATCGCTATGTTGCATGCAAAGGACGTGCTTAAGTACTTCGCCAGCGACGACACTATAGAAAAGATCAAAGAGGGAGACGTGAAGGAGGTGGTGAACACCTACGCAATCGACATAGCGAAGGCCCCCATATTCCTAGCTAAACCAAACGATCCAGTGGTAGACATAATAAGAAAAATGCTTGAATACGACATAGGCGGCGTGCCTGTGGTCAACGAAGAGGGCACAGCGGTTATTGGTATGGTTACTGAGAAGACTCTAATGTTGCTGTTTGAAGAGGGTCCGCCGCAGTAGCATAACTCCCAACGTTAACACAAGTGTAGCGGAGGCTACTGTAAGCCCGGCCAAAGCGCCGATCAACGCGTTGGGTGTCGACACGACTGCGGGGAAGCTCGACTCGCACTCTAGGTTGAGACCTTTGGTGGTGTATATCTCCACGTTTGCGCTAGTGTAGGTTGGGTTGCGAAGTTGGTTTTTCTCTTTACACACGACCTTGGCTTTGGCGTCTTTCAAAGCCACAACGGTTATGTCTGTGCCAGCTGTGCATTGAATGTAGAACTTAGGCGCGTTGGGATACGTGCCAAGGGTACAGTCGGGGTTCCCATAGTAAATCCCAAACACTGTATAAGACCCGTTGAAATACCAGCCGAGACGAACCTTAGGAAGATCTACCTTCTGCCCATCTATGAGAAGCACGCCATCTTTCACAACGCCTGTGAGGTTGCCAGAGGGGCCGTTGACGAGGAGGGTTTGGGCCAGCGCAGTCGCTGCGGACAACATGACAAGCAGAAACAGGAGTCTGGACATGCACCACGCTTAAATATAATTTAATAAACCTTTCGTTTTGCGTGGTCTTTCATCTGCTCAACCCGCTGATTAGAGAAGCGTTAAGAGAGAGAGGTATTGAAGAGCCGACGGAGCCTCAGAAGATGGCTATACCTGAGATACTAAATGGCCACAACGTACTTATCATAGCGCCTACAGGTAGCGGCAAGACCGAGGCAGCGGTGCTTCCCATTCTCTCTAAGATGCTTGAAGAAGGGGTAGAAAGACCTGGCATCTATGCTCTCTACATAACGCCGCTTAGGGCGCTCAACAGAGATCTCCTCGACAGAATTAGGTGGTGGGGGCAGAGAGTAGGCTTTAGAGTCGACGTGCGGCACGGCGACACGGATAAGGCCGATAGACAGAGACAAAGCAAGGAGCCGCCTCACATCTTAATAACCACGCCGGAGATGCTTCAAGCCATCATGACAGGTCGACGGCTTCTAGAACATCTAAAGGAGCTGAGGTGGATCATCGTCGACGAGGTTCACGAGTTGGCGGAAGACAAAAGAGGCGTGCAGCTGAGTCTCGCGCTGGAGCGGCTGAGGCACCACGTAGACCGCGACTTCCAAATCGTCGGCCTCTCGGCCACCGTGGGTAGCCCTGTGGAGGTGGCCAAGTTCCTGGTGGGCAACGGTAGGCCCTTTAAGGTGGTGTTGGTCAACTTCACCCGCTATATGCAACTAGACGTGGTGAGGCCTCGTCCAACGATGGAAGATGCTAAAGTCGCCGAAGCCTCCGGCTTCCACCCCGACGTCGTCGCTCGTCTACGTCTAATTAAGGAATTGATAGAGAAGAACAGAAGCACATTGGTGTTCGTAAACACGCGCTCCATGGCCGAGCTCCTCGGCTTCAGGCTTTCGTACCTCTACAACGACCTCCCCGTCGCGGTTCACCACTCCTCTCTCTCAAAAATGGTGAGGGTCTCGGTGGAGGAGAGGCTGAAGAAGGGCGAGTTAAAGGCCGTGATCGCCACGTCAAGCCTTGAGCTTGGCATCGACATTGGACACGTCGACCTCGTCATTCAATACATCTCGCCGCATCAAGTCACTCGTCTTCTTCAGAGAGTCGGCAGAAGCGGCCACAGGCTGACAGCGGTGCCTAAAGGCGTCATAATAGGCGAAGATGTAAACGACGTCATGGAGGCCATGGTGATAGTGAAACGGGCGCGGGAGGGCTTGGTAGAGCCCACGGAGATCCCCCACAAGCCCTACGACGTGTTGGTAAACCAAATAGTCGCCTTTCTGTTGCTCAAGCCGCGGTGGAAGCTTGAGGAGCTTTACAACGTCATAAAGAGGGC
>JAEMPK010000055.1:10375-11631 GCA_022759345.1 Pyrobaculum sp.
GTGGCGGAGTACGGCAACCCCGGCGTTAAGTTCATCTTCCGCGGGAGGCCGTGGCTCATCACTGGGGTGGAGGAAAGAAGTCTAAAAGTTGTGGAGGTCTCCGACCCCACTGGCGCTATACCGAGTTGGGTTGGCGAAGAGATCCCAGTCCCCTTCGAGGTGGCCCAGCAAGTGGGCGTTCTCCGTAGAGAGATAAAGAGCGGTAAAGAGCCCCGTGTGGTGGCACAGGAATACGGCGTAAGCGAGGAGACCGTCAAATTCGTGGTAGAGGAGCTTTCTAAACACACGGGCCCGGTGCCGGATGACAGAACCATTGTGCTTGAGCAGTTTAGGGACAACGTGGTGATAGTCCACGCAGCGTTTGGCACGCAAGTCAACCGCACCTTAGGGAAGTTGTTGGGGGAGCTCCTCATAAGGGCGCTTGAAAAACCTGTGGGAGTACATCAAGACCCCTACGGGATAATTATCCAATCGTCGGAGCCTCTTCCCGCAGAGCTCGTAGGCGAGCAACTGCGCCGACTGGCTGCCTTGGATGTGCGGGAGATAGCTGAGTTGATAAAATCGGCGTTGGTGAAGTCTGGCTCCTTTAAGCGGAGGATCCTCCACGTCGCCAAAAGAATGGGCGCCGTGGACAAAGAGGCGGACGTCTACAGCGTGAGCATGTCTAAGCTGGTGGAGGCCTTCAGCGGCACGCCGGTCTTCGACGAGGCTTTAAGAGAGACGCTAGAGAGAGAACTCGACTTGAACCACACAATCGACGTAATTCAGCGGATAAAAACCGGCGAGATCGCGGTGACCTATGCAGAGGGACCCACCTACCTTGGCGAGGTCCTATATGAGAAGCTGTCTCACCGGCTTGAGATAATCCCGCCGGAGAGGCTGAGGAAGCTCGTCTTAGACAGCACAAAGGCCCGCCTGCTCAACTACACGATGTTGGCGGCCTGCCTAGACTGCGGATGGTATGGCTTAATCCGCGTAGGCGAGGTGACAGAGTTGCGGTGCCCCCGTTGCGGCGGCGTGCGTATCGGAGTTGTGCGAACCGTCAGAAGCGATAACTTAGACAGAGAGGTAAAGAGAGGCCAGGAGGAGATTAGACAGACGGCTGAGGTCTTGAGGAGGTATGGCTGGGCCGGCCTATACGCCCTAGCGTCGCGGCTGCCCATCGAGGCCGTGGAAGAGGTGTTGCGAGAGGTAGACAGAGCAGACCTCAACGCGTTGACAGAACGCCTCCAGCAGGCGGAACGCGAGTACTTAAA
>JAEMPK010000185.1 GCA_022759345.1 Pyrobaculum sp.
GGGGCGTGGCCGTGCCCCGTGCCTTGGTTCTTCGTCATATATTTTGAGCTGTGCATCTCTTTGTTTCGGCAAGCGTTAGACATTTATAGCGGGCTGTGGCGTTGGCTATGGTTGAGTTCTTAGTTTTGCTTGTTTTGCTTATTGCCGTTGTTGTCTATTTCAGGGGGAGAGTTAGGGAGACGTCTGCACGGGTTGACGCCTTGGCGGCTGAGAGGGCGCAGAGATTGTTCGAGGAGTGGAGGGCGAGGGAGCTGACGGCGGTGAGGGCTCAGTATGAGGCGCAGTACGCTGAGTTGAAGAGGCAGATGGAGGCGCAGTATGCCGCCATGCTTGCGGAGAAGGTGGAGGCTGTTAAGAAGGAGTATGAGACTTTGTTTGAGAGGTGGAAGCAGGAGTATGAGGAGAAGATTAGGCAGGACGCGGTGCAGAGGAGCTTGGCGACTATCCTCGGCAGGGTGGGGGAGGAGCTTGCCCCTCTGTTGATTTTCGAGAGGCTGGGGATCGGGCCTAAGGATATTAGACACATCGGGACCCCTGTGGATTATGTGGCGTTTAGAGGTCTCTCGGAGGGGCGGGTAGATGAGATAGTGTTTATTGAGGTGAAGACCGGGAAGTCGTCGACATTGTCGGACCGGGAGAGGGCTGTGAGGAGGGCTGTGGAGGAGAAGAGGGTAAGCTTTGTTGTGATTAACGTAAAGGAGGAGCTGGATCGGCTTCTGCAACGTCTTCAGTCGGAGCCTTTGTTTAGGGTGGAGGAGGGTTAGGACCTGCGGCTTTTTTGAGGGCGTGGTAGCCTTTGAGCGCGTAGATTCGTGCGGCGAGTATCAGCAGGACGCCTACCAAGGCGATGAAGAGGAGCGCGCCTCGTCAGTTCCACTTAGCGGCTTTTCGGAAGGCGTCGGAGTCGGCGGCTTCGCCGAGGGCCGCATAGGCTTTTGCTAGGAAGCTGTAGGGCACCACGGCCATTAGGAGCCACGCGGCGGCCCAGAGCGAGGCGAGGAGGATGACGAGGGGTATGAATGCGGCGGCGCCTCCGAGGAGCGACACCACAAACCTTAGCGCATTTTTCTGCAAGTCTTTTCTCTGGTAGATGTCGCCGAGGCCGTGCAACGCGGCGAATTCAAGCACGATGGAGAGGACACCGAGGGCGGGGACCGCCATGTAGAGTGCCAATAACGAGAACAGGAAGAGGTCAGTGCTTGCGAGTATTACCGCGAGGAATACGGCGGCTATTACTACGGGCTGGGCTAGAAAGAGGATAGAGGCTATGAGGCCAAGAGCCGCGTGGGTGGAGACCCGGCCCATGTGTAAGTTAATCTGTATATAAAATGTGGCGTCTTGCGTCGGCCGCTTGGCGCTACTTTTTCATTCTTTTTTCGAGTTCGGCGCATACGTCGTTTAGGGCGAGGCCTTGGGCGGCGAGGAGGACGAGTAGGTGGTAGAGGAGGTCGGCCGCCTCCTCAACTGTCCGCTGTTTGCCTTCGGCTATGGCGGCTATGGCGGTTTCCACGGCCTCCTCGGCGACTTTGCGGGCTATGTGGGGTGTTCCGGCGGTATAGAGGCGGTAGGTGTAGCTCTGGGGGTTGCCCTCCTTTATCCGCTGGCGTATCACCTCCTCCAGCTGGGCGAGGACTTGGCAAGTCATTGCAACGCCTTTCTGTGGTAGGGGAAGCCTTCGTACTCGGCTAGTTTCCTGGCGGCGTCGAGGAGCTGGAGGGGGCCTACAGCCTCCGCCATGCCTATGGGCTTCATGAATGTATGGGGCGTGATTATGCCGCGCCACCTGGCAGACCCCCCGGTGGGGAGGACGTGGCTGATGCCTGCGGCGTAGTCGAGGTATGGGCTGGGCATGTCGACGGAGACTGCGCCTACGTTTCTGACGCGGTACGCCACCTCCCGCCTGCCCCACACCTCCAAGTGCTCCGGCGCGATTTCGTCTATCAGCTTCACCGCCTCCTCCACGCCCGCCACCAAGTGGGTCTTGAGGGGGCCCATGGAGGAGGTCTTCTCCCTGGCGTATATCTCCTCTGCCCTCCTCAACAGTTGCGGGTCTGGGGTTATGAAGTGGGCGAAGGAGGTGGGTCCGTGCTCCAGCTGCGCAAGCGCCCCCCTCATGGCGGTCTCGGCGTCTACCCCCTCGGCGTATACCACCAGCTCGGTGGGGCCCTCAATGCCGTCTATTCCGACGTACTGCGAGAGGACGTATTTGGCGGCTTGGACGTAGAGGCCTCCGGGCCCCGCCACCGCGTCGACGCCGAGGTGGAAGACGGCGTATGCCAGGCCGTGCGGGCCCCCCAGGGGCACGACGGCCGAGATGTCCAGCTCCTTGGCGACCGCCAGGAGCTCCGGCGTGACGCCCTTGGGCGGGGTGACGGCGTATATCTCCTCGACCCCCGCGGCCTTGGCCGGCACTGCGAGCATGACCAGCGTCGAGATGTACCTCGCGGGGACGTAAAGAGCTACCCTGCGTACAGGCACCCACCGCACCACCCTGAGAACGCCGCCGTAGTAATCTGCAGCGCCGCTGGGGAGGAGCCTCCTGTAGAGCGTCTCCAGGGCCTCGGCGGCTTTGAGGGCGGCGGTTACCACCTCTGGGTCCCCGCCGGGGCGCGGCTCGATGAGAGGCTTCTCGGGGGCCGTCCCATCGAGCCGCCTGGAGTACTCCAGAGCGGCGTCTAGACCCCGCGCAACCACGTCGTCTATTATAGGCTCCACGGCCTTAACCACGTCGCGGGGAAGGCCCCTCATGGCCGCACCTCGACGCCTCTCTCCCTTAGGTACTGCTTGACCTGCCGTATGGTGAGCTGGCGGAAGTGGAAGAGGGAGGCCGCCAGTACCGCGTCTGCGCCCGCCTTGACTGCCTCGTAGAAGTGCTCCAGGGCACCCGCGCCGCCTGACGCTATTACGGGCACGTCCACTGCTTGTGTCACGCGCGTAATGAGCTCCGTGTCGTAGCCCAGCTTGGTGCCGTCGCGGTCTATGGAGGTAAGGAGTATCTCCCCTGCGCCGAGCTCCACGGCCTTTTTCGCCCACTCCACTGCGTCGAGGCCCGTGGGCTCGCGGCCGCCTCTGACGTATACCTCATACCTCCCGCCGGCCCGCTTGGCGTCTATGGCCACGACGGTGGACTGGCTTCCGAAGACCTTGGCCATCTCTCTTATCAAGCCGGGGTTCTTCACGGCGGCTGTGTTTATGGAGACTTTGTCTGCCCCAGCCTTAAACAACGCCTCGGCGTCGTCCAGCGTCCTCACGCCGCCGCCGACGAGAACGGGGATGGTGACGGCCTCGGCGACGCGCCTAACCGCCTCTACGAAGGTGCCCCTGTCCTCCGGCGTGGCCGTGATATCCAGTATGGCGATTTCGTCCGCCCCCTCCTCCTCGTAGGCGACTGCCATCTCCACGGGGTCTCCCACCTCCCTCAGCCCCATGAAGTTGACGCCTTTAAGAACCACGCCCCTCCTCCCGTCCATGTCTAGGCAAGGTATAACCCTGATTGCCGGCACGTGTAGGAAGTGACAGAGCTATAAATATGCAACTATCTGCGGCGTTGTAGACTCGACGCCCAGCCGTCCCCGTGAAAATGCTCGTTGACGCAACTGCAATTAGCCGACTATAAAGCCATCTGCAACGTTACTGTTGTCTTGTCTTGACGAGTTCTATCAACAGCTTCTGGATCTCTAGGAGGGTGGCCTGGACGGCATCGATCCTCTTGTTTGTCTCGTCGATTCTGGCGGAGAGACTTCTCGCCAAGTCGTCTATTCGTTTGTTTGTCTCATCTATCCTCGCCGAGAGTGATTTGACGATGTCGTCTATGTGTTGGTTTGTTTTGTCTATTTTGTCGTCTAGTCTTGCTATGTCGGCTTTTATCTCCTTCAAGTCGCCTACTATGGTGCCGAGGTATATGATGAAGAGGTCCTCGGTAGTCAGCTTCTTGCCCTCCCGGATTTTAGCCAAAACATGCTCCACCGCCATCTTAACCGCATCATAAGCAACACCAGAAACATCACCCACAAAACACCCCCAACACCAATATAAAAACGTTGTGCATACAACCAAGTCTTGGGAGAGTTTCAAAGTTTTAGTCCTGGGTGGTTGCCATGTGTCTCGCTTATTTGCTTGTGTGGTCGTCTGATATTTGTCGCGAGGCGCGTCTTCGGTAAGGTGGTTTGGCGCGCCACGGGTGTCGTGTGTCTCTGCGGCGTGGTTTAGGCAGATTTTGGGCTGGGTTGGGGGTTATCTTTTTTAAAACCTTCCATGAGGTTCTCTATGTCCTATGTGCGTGAGACCGGGGAGACCTATGTGGCGGTAGAGCTGAGGCGCGGAGGCTCTCTGTCTGTGTCCACGCCTGTCCCGTTTCTTACCCACATGGTGGAGACCTTCCTCCTCTACGCGGGGCTTGGGGGGACGGTGGAGGCGCGGGTGAAGAGGGAGCTGGACGACAATCACCACGTGATTGAGGACGTGGCTATCGGGCTGGGCCGCGCCGTGGACAGGCTGGTGGGGGACCGCTCCGCTATCGCCAGGTTCGGCTGGGCCGCTGTGCCGATGGACGACTCCTTTGCCCTGGCCGCCGTGGATCTCGGGGGGAGACCGTATTGGGTGGTCAAGGTCCGCCTCCCGGACGTATCCATAGGGGGGTATCCGCTCTATATGTTTAGGCACTGGGTCAGGAGCCTGGCGTCGGAGGCGCGGGCCACGGTGCACGTATACGCGAGGGGTAGAGATCCCCACCACAAAGTGGAGGCGGCTCACAAGGCGCTGGGTCTCGCCTTTAGGCAAGCCCTCGCTCCGGCCGACAAGCCGCAGTCTACCAAGGGCGTGTTGGGATGATTATCCCCTCGATAGACATAGAGGGGGGCAGGGCGGTTAAAAGGGTGCAAGGGAGGCGGGGCGACTACGTCTTCGTCGGTGACCCCCTTGCGTTGGCTGAGCGGTTTAGGAGGGCGCAACTTGTCCACGTGGTGGATCTAGACGGGGCCGAGGCCGGGAGGCCCGTCAATACGGCTGTTGTGGAGAAGGTGGCGGAGGTCTTGGGGGGCCGGTGCCAGCTGGGCGGTGGGCTGAGGTCGGAGGAGGCGGTTAGGTGGGCTCTCTCCATGTGCCGGGTGGCGGTGGTGGGCACCTTGCCGTTTAGGCGTCCCGACCTGTTCCGGACAGTGGCGGAGAGGTATGGGCCCCGCCTCGCGGTTTCTCTAGACGTGAGGGGGGGCAAGGTCGCGGTGGAGGGGTGGAGGGAGGAGGCGGTTCCCGTGGAGGAGGCCGTCGAAATGTTGCGGCGGTTTGGTAGGCTTGCGGCGGTGATAGTAACGGCTGTGGACGTTGAGGGGACGGGGGGCGGGTTCAGGCTGGGCTTCGACGTGGCGCCGCTTAGGGAGGTCGCGGAGAGGCTGTACTACGCCGGCGGGGTGAAGAGTTGCGGAGATGTTGAGGCGGCGTTGCAAGCTGGATTCGACGGGGTGATAGTCGGCTACGCGCTGTACAAAGGCGATTTAAAAGGATGCGCAGATTTCTAGCCTTTGACTACGCCTATTGGTCTCTGCCTGACGACCTTTCTGGCGAAGCCGACTTGATGCGCGGTCTCGACCACGCGGTCCACGTCTTTGTAGGCCCAGGGGGCTTCTTCTGAGATTACCTCGGTCTCGGCGCTTCTCACAATGATGCCTCTCTTGGCCATCTCCTCCTGTACCTTGTGCGGCGGGTACATCCTTATGGCGGCCTCTCTGCTTAAGACGCGGCCTGCGCCGTGTGGCGCCGTACCGAAGGTGAACTTCATGGCCTCCGGCGTGCCCACCAAGATCCAGGAGGCTGTACCCATGCTGCCCGGGATGAGGACGGGCTGTCCAATCTCTCTGTACTTAGCCGGTATCTCGGGCCTGCCAGGCGGGAAGGCCCTCGTGGCGCCTTTGCGGTGTACCCAGACCTTCCTCACCGTGCCCTTATCATCGACTACGTGTTCCTCCAGCTTGGCGATGTTGTGGGCCACATCGTATACCAGCTCAAGACCGACCTTCTCTATGGAGCCGAAGACCTTCTTGAAGGCCTCCCTGACCCAGTGCATGATTATGTGGCGGTTGGTCCAGGCGAAGTTGGCGGCGGAGGCCATGGCCTTGATGTAGTCCTCAGCCACCTTGTCCTTCAGCGGCGCCGCCGCGAGCTCCCTGTCGGGGAGATTGAGGCCCCACCTCCTCATGTTCCTCTCCATGATCAGTAGGTAGTCTGTGGCGACCTGGTGCCCGAAGCCCCGGCTACCTGTGTGTATCATGACCACCACCTGGCCCTCCCGCTCTATGCCGAAGGTCTTGGCGGCCTTCTCGTCGAATATCTTGTCCACCACCTGGATCTCTAGGAAGTGGTTGCCGGAGCCCAACGTGCCGAGCTGATCCCTCCCGCGCGCCTTGGCCTTCTCGCTGACCTTTGAGGGGTCTGCCAGCTTCCAGGAGCCCCGCTCCTCTATGTACTCCATGTCCTCGGCCCAGCCGAAGCCCTTCTGCACAGCCCACTCCACGCCCTCAGCCAGCACCCTCTCGAACTCACCCGGCGACAGCCTGAGGTGGCCTGTGCCGCCTACGCCCGGGGGCACCAGGCGGAAGATGGTGTCCACAAGCTCCTTGAGCTTAGGCCTCACCTCCTCCTCTGTGAGGTTCGTCCTGAGGACGCGGACGCCGCAGTTGATGTCGTAGCCGATGCCGCCCGGCGAGATCACGCCTTCCTCTGCGTCTATGGCGGCGACGCCGCCGATGGGGAAGCCGTAGCCCTGGTGGCCGTCGGGCAGGATGATGCTGTATTTGTATATGCCGGGGAGACAGGCGACGTTTATGCCTTGTTCAATGGTCATGTCGGACTTCATCTTCTCCAGCAGAGCGCTGTCTGCGTAGATGCGCACCGGCACCTTCTGACAGGGCTTTACGCCGGGCGGAATCTCCCAGACGTAGTCGTTAACCTTGTTAATAGGAATATTCTTCATAGGCGATACGTGCATATTGCTTAATAAAGTTTTGGGCGCGTAAGAGTTATAAACAAAGCCTTAGTAGACGTCAGCCGGGACTACGCCGAGTGAGGGCGGCGTACGCCGCGCCGTGAGCCCGGCGGGGCACCGCCCCGTCTTAAGTTTTAAATATGTAGCAAGGTCGATATTGTGAGGGGGGCTGTGGTAAGTAACCAGGTGGCTATTCTCCTAGACTATCGTTCTGACGATTGCCATCGCCGTGGCTAATTATCTCTACACCACCTTTTATGCCTCTCCGCAGAATACCTATATCGCGGTTACGCAAGCCTATGCCTACCCGCGGGACGGGGGCACAGAGGTGAAGCTGTGTTTCGCAGCGGGCTGCTCTGGGGGGCTGAAGATCGTCGGTGTTGAGTTAAACGGGCATGAGGCGTCAGAGGTGAAAGTGGTGGTGAGGGGGTGTGAGGCGCCGGAGATTAAGGCCGGCGACGTCGGCTACGTTAAGGCATTTTTCCCAGGGATTACATTAACGCCTGGCCAGATGGCGGTGGGTCGCGTAGTTACGTTGCAAGGCTTTAGTTTCTTCTTCACGCCACAGATCTCCAACGCCGAGGGAGGCTATCCAGGAGAGTAGTTTAATACCTTTCTCCGTTTTCCGCCATGGGACTGGGTCCAGAAGATTTGGCTAAGGTGGTGTTGGTGTCGAGTCCCGAGGTGAGCGGCGACCGAGTCCTCTTCACCGTCACCAGGCTCAATCTTGAGCAGAATAGGTACGAATCCTCCGTGTGGGTCTACGAGGGGGGCTCCGCGAGGGTCCTCTTGCCGGGGCCTTTCGACATTGCGGCTAAGGCGTCTAGTATAGGGGTTGCCTTCCTCTCGAGGAGGGGGTTCGGGGAGAGGGAGAGAGGTGTCGGCCTGTGGGTTATGGAGTGGGGCGGGGAGCCTAGGCAACTGGCAAAGTTCCTCGGCGTTTTGGACTTCGGCTGGGGGCCGGGCGGCGACGTGCTGTCGGTCGTCGCGTACGAGGGGGCGCCGGAGGACGACGTGAAGCATGTGGAGAGGCTTCCGGTGTGGATCAACGACTTCGGCTTCGCCTACAACGTCTCCAGCCACCTCTATCTTGTAGATATCTACGGAGGCATTGTGGAGAGGCTTACAGAGGGTGATGTGAGGGTGTTGAAGGCAGCGTGGAGTCCGGAGGGGAGGAGGCTCGCCTACGCAGTGGCGCCCGACTGGAGGAGGCCCTACCTAATCGACGTAGTGGTGTTAGACGTGGAGAGGGGAGAGCGCCGGGTCTGGGCCTCCGGGTTCTCCAGCGTCTTCGAGCTGGCGTGGAGCCCCGACGGCAGATACCTAGCCTTTACAGGACACCTCAGGCCGAGGGGCTTCGCCTCGCATGCGAGAGTTTGGGTTGTGGCTGAGGGGGAGGAGCCTCGTTGTTTAACTTGCGGATTTAAATACGGTGTAGGGAACGGCGTAAACAGCGATGTGAGGGGTCCCAGCTACACTAGGGGCCTCTATTGGCACGACGGCGGTGTGTTGTTCCAAGCGACGGTGGGCGGCTCCGTCTCTGTGTTTAAAGCCGGACTAGACGGGTCTGTGGAGCCCGTCTTGACGCCGGGCGGTGTGGTGGACGAGTTCGTCCCGGCGGCCGGCGGCATTGTCTACACCTACATGGAGGCGCACATGCCGAAGGAGCTTTATCTGTGGGACGGCCGCGAGACGAGGCGGCTGACGCGTTTCAACGACTTTGTGCTTGAGAGGTGGCGTCTGAGGCGGCCCCGGAGGTTCGTCTTCAAGGCGAGCGACGGCGAGGAGGTGGAGGGGTGGGTGCTTCTGCCAGAGGGCAAAGGCCCCCATAGGTGGGTCCTCTACATCCACGGGGGGCCTAAGACGGCGTATGGCGAAGGGTTTATGTTTGAGTTTCACCTCCTGGCGTCTAGAGGCTACGCGGTGGTTTACACAAACCCGAGGGGTAGCGACGGCTACAGCGAGGAGTTCGCCGACATCCGTTGTAGATACGGCGAGAGAGACTTCCAAGACCTCATGGAGGCTGTGGAGTACGTCACTGAACACTTCCCTCTGGACAAGGAAAGGGCCGCGGTGGCCGGCGGCTCCTACGGCGGCTTCATGACCAACTGGATCATCACCCACACGGATAGGTTCAAGGCGGCGGTGACTCAGAGGTCTATTTGCGACTGGGTCTCTATGTACGGGACGACAGACATCGGGTGGTACTTCGTAGAGGACCAGATATGTTGCACCCCCTGGAAGGAAAGAGAGCGGTGTCTAGAGAAGAGTCCTCTGTACCTCGCCGAGAGGGTCAAGACGCCCACCTTGATTATACACTCCATAGAGGACTACAGGACGTGGCTTGACCAAGGTCTGCTTTTCTTCACCGCGCTTAAGCTCCACGGCGTGGAGACCAGACTTGTCCTCTTCCCAGAGGAGAGCCACGAGCTTACCCGGAAGGGGAAGCCTCGACACCGGGTGGAGAACTTTAAAGAAATCCTCAACTGGCTGGATAAGTATGTACCGCAGAGTTAAGTTGGTACTGGACAACGGAGACGTCTTCGAGGGCGTGTTGATCCCGCCGACACAGTTCAGCGACCCCGACGTCGTCGTGGTTAAGCTGAAGAACGGCTACAACGTGGGGTTCAAGAGGAGCAGGGTGAAGGAGATCATAGACCTCGGCGAGGTTAAGCCGCCGGAGGCCGCCGCCCCCTCCGCCGCGCCGAGGGTTGAGGGCGAAAAGGTGTGGCTTCTGGCGACGGGGGGCACGATTCTGTCTCGGGTGGACTACGTCACAGGCGGCGTCTATCCCACTCTGAGCGTGGGCTACTTGTTCGAGCTGTTGGGCGGGCTCGAGGCGGCGGTGGAGGTTAAGGAGGTGACGGCTAAGTTCAGCGAAGACATGACCCCAGCGACGTGGTCGCAGATTGCGGCTGAGGTGGGCGAGGCATTTCAGAGGGGGGCAAGGGGCGTGGTGGTTCTCCACGGCACAGACACCATGCACTACACGGCCGCCGCCATGGCGTTTGCCTTCAGAAGCGCGCCGGGGCCCATAGCGCTTGTAGGCGCGCAGAGGTCCAGCGACAGGCCCTCCACAGACGCAGTACTCAACCTAAAAGCCGCCATAGCCGTGGCCGCGAGGGCCCCCTTCGCCGAGTCGGTCGTTGTCATGCACAAAACCAGCGGCGACGCCGTAGTCGCGGTGCACAG
The DNA here is from genome assembly GCA_022759345.1 of Pyrobaculum sp. Lineage (GTDB taxonomy): Archaea > Thermoproteota > Thermoprotei > Thermoproteales > Thermoproteaceae > Pyrobaculum. The sequence continues at coordinate 10,169 of JAEMPK010000185.1, forward strand.
AGGCACTAGGGTCAGAAAGATGCATACATCCCGCCGCGACGCCTTTCAGTCGATAAACGCGATGCCCATCGCCGAGTACTACCCAGAGAAAGATCTACTTCAGATAAACGCCGAGGAGTATAAGGCGAGGGGCTCTCTGGAGTACACCACGAAGTTTGAAGAGGCGGTGGCGCTCGTGAAGTTCTTTCCGGGCATGCACCCCCGTCTGCTGGAGGTCCTCCTCGAGGTGGGGGTGAAGGGCGTGGTCATCGAGGGCACAGGCTTCGGCCACGTGGGGGAGCACCTCCTCCCCGCCGTCAAGAAGCTGATAGACGCAGGCGTCGTGGTGGCCATGGCCAGCCAGACCATCTACGGCAGGACTAACCTCTACGTGTACAGGAGGGGGCGCGAGCTACTTTCTATGGGCGTCGTGCCGCTGGAGGACATGCTCCCCGAAACTGCATATGTAAAGATGTCGTGGGCTCTGGCGAACTTCAAGAGGGAGGAGGTGCCTGCGGTTTTGAGGACGCCGTTTGCCTACGAGATAAGCAAGAGGTCGGACCCGCTTGTCTTCGGGACGTTATGAACGACGACCTCATCGCAGTGGTGGATACGTTGTGTAAAACTCCGAGGGTTGGCTGGCTTCAGCGGGGCGTGGGGGACGCCGAGACGGTCTGCGCCCACTCTCTCCTCGTCACGTTGCTAGCCGGCGAAGTGGCGGCGAGGCTTAACGCAGAGGGGGTCGAGGTAGATTTGGCTAAGGTGTTGGCCGTGGCCGCGGTGCACGACTTGGCCGAGGCGGTGCTGGGGCATCCGGCGAGGGAGGTGCGGGATAGGCTGAAGTGGGAAGAGGTGGAGGAGGAGGTATTCAAGAGAGACTTCCCCCACCTGGCTGAGCTCTTCCGTTGGTATCGCTACGAGACTAATCTGGAGGGGCGGGTGGTGGCTTTCGCAGACAAGCTCGCCACGTTGATTAGGGCATGTAGATACAGGCAACTTGGCTACGCCACAGAAGATTTGGTTAAAGGCTTGTATAAGAAACTCACCGCCTACGACGAATTTACGCATATTCTTGAATACTTTGTGACGAGGTATTGCCCTGAGTCGCCTCTCAGCTAGTCTAAGTATTCGATTTTTACGGTCTCTTGTCGGTAGGGAACTATGAAGGACTTACCCAGAGGATCCTCCACGACGAGGGTGAAGCCGCCTTCTTCAATCTTACTATATATAGTTTTGATGAATTTATCCACCTTCTCGGCGGCTTCCGGCTCGAGGAGTTTGAGCCTCTCGGCGTAGTCAATCACCTTGTACATAAAGCCCTCCACAGTGGTGATAAAAGCTTCGCCGTGAGTTCCCGGCTCTAACGAGAAGCCGAGGTCGGGGGAGTATATGACGC
>JAEMPK010000040.1:0-3140 GCA_022759345.1 Pyrobaculum sp.
CTCAACGGGACGTATGGAGACCTTAAGATAGAGTTTAGAAACAACAACCTCTCGCGGCCTCTGCCCGTGGGCAGTATAAATTATCACCTAGAAATATACATAACAGAGGTAGGAAACTATAGACTTCCAAACGCTACTTTGGTTAATACAGAGTTGTGGAATCCTGTAGTGAACCTCGAGGCTATTGGCCTTGTGAAAAGCTGTAGAATAGTTCTAGCTCCGCCCATCACCTCGGCGGTCCTATACGTAAATGGCCACGCCGCCACGAGGGGGGCGGGCAACTTAAACACTTACCTCATCAAGGGACTGAACTACAGCGCAGTGGTCAACACCGAAGTACTCCTACCAAACGGCACCAGCTACACTACAGTCTTCCAGCCGCAAGACTACTGCGGCCGCCTCTATGCCGTAAACGCCACTAGACTCACCATACGTGTCGTGGACTCCTTCGGAGCTGTGAGAGACGACTGGTTAATCAAAGCGGCTGGCCGCACCTATAGAGGTCAGGCGGAGCTCTGGGTCCTCCCCGGCGTGGTCTATAAAGTGGAGATAGATGCCGGCTTCACAAAGAAAGATGTGTCCGTCGCCACGAGATATCCCTCCGAGACTCTCATAGTCAACATCGAAAACAGCTACCTAGTCCTCAACTACCTCCAGCCGCCGGCGAGAGTCTACATATTGGGCAACTACAGCGTAGTGGACCGCATGCCGCGCCGCGTGGAGCTCCCGCCTGGAAAATACGCAGTCGTAGTAGACGTAGGAGGGAGAAACGTCACATACACAGTGACGCTAAGGCCGGGGCAAGTCCTGCAGTTGACAGTTGGGCTTTCCACAACTCCGCAACAACAAAATACAAACACAGAAATGACCTACGTCTTCGTAGGCGTCATAGCAACGGCTATAGCGGCCACTGCGCTGCTCGCAATCAAAGCGACTCGCCGCCGTCCACAACTAACACGTGCCCCGTCACGTAGCTAGAGGCCGGCGAGAGGAGCCAGTAGATCGCCTCAGCCGCCTCCTTCGGCGTGCCCAACCGCTTCAATATAGTCCTCTCCCGAAACGCCGCAAGCTCTTGCGGAGAGATCCAGCTAACCCACCCCGTCTCTATAGGTCCGAACGCCACGGCGTTCACTCTAACAGGCGCCAAAGCCTTGGCGAGGCTTCTAGCCAGTGCAATGAGGGCGCCCTTAGCCGCCGCGTAGGGTATGCCGTAGACGTCGCCGACGAGGCCAGGCGTTGAGGAGACAAAGACGACAGAGGACCCAGACGAGAGGTTAGGTAGAAATGCCTGAACCACGTTAAAGCTCCCCACTACATCTACTCCGAAAACCTGAAAGAAATCGTTGGCGTCTAGCTCCTCCACCTTCCTAGTCCACAGCTTGGGGTCGCCGTGGCCGTGTAGCAACGCTATGCCATCCACCCTGCCGACCTCTCTCGCCGCTTGTTTGAGGCACTGTATATCTAACACGTCGCAGTCGTAGTGCACATCGGCCTCCGAGCGCCTACGCGAAATCCCCACGACAAAATCGCCACGGCTCCTTGCGATCCTCAGCAAGGCGCTGCCAATGCCGCCGCTGGCGCCCGTAACTACAATCCTCAACGGCATGAACCCCCCGACGAGGCTGTCTGTCTCGTAACACCGGCAGTCAAGACCGGTTGCCGCAGACTAGTCTATGCAATTAAGCGGTTTTTTACACCTCAACTTAACCTCTATTTCGCCTCTCTTAGCCTCTGTCACCATGTTGTGGTGCTCATCCCGCACCCCCCTGATGAAGGAACACATGTGCACTCCGCACACCTTCACCTTCACCGCTCTAGCTCTTAGCTTCTCCATGAGCAGATCAGCAAGCCACTCGGTAAACCGCTCCTGCATAATAGGCCTCGCCGCGGCCCACTTCACTAGTTTAATCACCTTGCTGAGCCCCGGCACCCCATCGCCCGGGACATACGCCACAGAGACCCGTAGCAAGATGGGCAGGAGGTGATGTTCACATATAGACACGGCGCTTATGTTCTCAATAACCACCGGCCCCACCTCGGCCTCGTACTCCAGAGGGAAAAACACCACCTCAGGCGGCGGCTCCCTAAGCCCCCTGGTCAACTCTTCCATAGCCTTCACAAACCTCCTAGGCGTATCAACCACCCCAGGCCGAGACACATCCTCGCCGAGATGCCGCAACAAAGCCTCCACACCCTTTTCGGGCTTAAGCTTCTGCTCACTTTCAGTGATCACGGCAGTGCCTCGAATCTACTATTTTAACATTTGCCACACACCACCCTGCCCCGCCACTCGAAACAACGTCTAAACGCCGAGGCGGCGAAGATAAAAGCCTGAAGCGGTCTCTCTAGTGGAGAGAGCAAGACCTGGACCCAGTCCACCCGCCCAAGCGCCCTCCGCGACCTCAGCGCCGTCCTAGCGGCGTGAACGACTAAGAGAAGCGGGAAGAAGACGGCGGTAGCCGTCCACAAGACGTAGTAGAAGGTCTCGACGAGCCACAGCCTGAAGTTCCCCAGCTTAGCCGCCGTGGACTGCCTCATGAAAAACGCCCAAGCGCTGTCGGAGCCGTCCATGGGGACGAGAAGAGGCAGAACCTCGATGTCGCCAGCCACGGCGGTGAGAGCCATGTCGTCTACTGGACACCTCTTAAGCGCCTCGGCTGCCGCCCTCTTCCGCGTAGCGGGGACCGTCATGGCCCCGCCGTAGAGAAACCGGGTCCGCCTCCACACCATCCAGTCGAAGCCCCCCAGGGAGAAGAGGTTTTGAAACCTGTCCAACACCCAGCGGTAGGCCGTGGCGAACCTGCCGCAGGCCCCCCGAAGCGCCTCCAGCCAACGGCCGGGATAAGCGTCATCGTCGATAAAGACATAGAGATCCGCCTTTACCTCCTCCAGAGCCGTTGCAAGCGCCCCCGACTTGCCCCCGTACCTGTTTAAAATCCATCTAAGCCCCGCCGCCTCGGCCGCCGCCGCGTCCACTTCGTCGTCTACCACCACGTAGTCCACCACACCAACAAATCTCCGCAGATCGCGGGGTCTTCTGGCGGGCAAAATCACAACAGCTCTACAGTTGCCGCTTGGCTCTGTGCGCATGGAAGCCTCGACGGCAAGATGCAGAAGCTCATAGGCCAAAATCGCTATTG
>JAEMPK010000040.1:3240-11442 GCA_022759345.1 Pyrobaculum sp.
GAGGACGGCGGCGATGCCCTGGCCAGGACGATGGTGAGGATATGCGAGATAAGGCAAAGCGCCAAGATAATTAGGCAAGCCCTAGACCGCGCGCCTAGAGACGGCCCCCTGGTGGGAGAATCCATGCTCCACAGAATTCCGCCGAAGCATAGGGAGACGGCAAACCAGCATATAAGACTAGGCGCCTTCTTTACTACCAGACTCCCCGAAGGCGAAGGCGTCGGCATCACGGAGGGCGGCCGCGGCCGCTACTTCTTCCACGTTTTCGGCGACGGCACGGAGAAGCCGTACAGAGTAAGGATATCGACGCCGTCTTGGCAGAACTTACGCGCCATGATAAAGGCGTTTATAGGCGCGAGGCTCATGGACCTGCCCGCCATATACGGCTCATTTGGCTACTTCCCGCCGGAGCAGGATCGGTAATAGATTAAAATGCATATTTAGACGTAACCATGGACATCTGGAGTCTCCTCTTCTCGGCCCGTCTCTGGTTTTTCATACTCATGTTCGCCGCCTCAGGCGGAGTACTCCTCACAGTGGTGTGGTTCGAGCGGAAAGCCGCCGCGAGGGTGCAGATGCGTGTCGGGCCGTACCACGTGTCGCCACGGCTCGGCGGCTACCTACAGCTGTTGGCAGACGCCTTCAAGTTCATCATAAGCGAACCTATAGTGCCGAGAGGCGCCCACAAGATACTCTTCACCTGGGGCCCCGCCATATTTGTCACTTTGGCGTTCGGAGCCTCTCTCCTCCTCCCCCTCACCCCCGAGCTGAGGCTAATCAAAGACCCCGCTCTACTCCCCTACGGCCTCGTATTTTCACTAGTCGTACTCCTCTTAGTCTCAATATCGGTGGTGGTGATCGGATGGTCTGTGAACAACAAGTTTGCCTACATCGGCGCCGCGCGGGAGGCGTTACTCGTCGCGGCCTACGAACTGCCGTTGATTCTGTCCTTCTTGGCCATGGCTATTCTCTACGGCACGTTAAACCCTCTTGAGATAGTGCAGAAACAGACACTACTAGTGGGAGCCGTTCTCAACCCCATAGCATTCTTAGTCTTCGTCATAACCACGGCAATGGCCACAACCCGCTTCCCCTTTGAGATAGCGGATTACGAAGGCGACGTGGCCACCGGCCCCTACAGCGACTATGGCGGTATATTCCTAGTACTTTCCTTCGCCGGCGGCACCTACTACGCCACCTTCTCCTACTCCTTCCTCGCAACCCTCCTCTTCCTCGGCGGCTGGGCGCTCCCAGGCTACGCCCCCGGCCCATGGCCCCAGGACGTGATAGGACATCTAATACTTGCCCTATGGGTCTTTCTCAAGACCACTGTGCTCATGTTCTTCTTCGCCTTCCTACGCGCCGCGATGCCGGTGCTTAGGCTAGACCATACGCTGATTCTCGGCTGGCGTGGACTATTAGTGCTGGGCTTCCTCGCTGTGTTGTGGTCTGCCGCGCTACGTCTCGCAGGCGTGGCGCCATGACCGGCGAAAAGATGACGCTGGGGGGTGTTGTAAAAGCCACCATAGATGCGTTAGCGGTGGCTGCCAGAAACTTTGTCAAACCGGAAAGAATCACAGTATACTACCCCTACGAGAAGCTTGAATACGGCAGGATGCGCGGCTGGATAGGACTGTGGACGGAGAAATGCACCTCCTGCATGTTGTGCGCAAGGATCTGCCCCACCAACGCTATAAAGATGTATCTAGCACCAAACGGGAAGCGGTACCCCGGCATAGACTACGGCCGATGCATCATGTGTCACTTCTGCATAGACGTCTGCCCCACAGACGCCCTATACGGCACTGGCATAAAGGAGCTCGCCTGGTACGACTACAAAGAGATGATATACACCCCCGACATGGAGAGAGAACCTCCCAAGATTCAAGAGCCCTATAAATCAGTCAAGGTGGCTATTAAGTACGAAGGAGGAGTCCCCAAAAAGATTCGAGTACAGGGTGATACTTTAAAAGCTTTACTTACTTAAAACATTATGATAGACCTCTTACTCCTATTGGCGGCTCTGTTTTTTGGGTTGTTAACGGTATACTCCCGAGACAACGTTTACTCGGCCGTGAGTCTGGCGTCAGCCGCAGGCGCCGTAGGCGCCTACTACGCCTATCTCGCGCAGTTCGCCTCTGCCTTTCTGATCTTCATCATCTACATAGGCGCAGTGATGTTGTTAGTAATCATCACAGCAGCTATGTACGGCGGCGTCCAGAGATGGGGAGGCAGATACTTCCTCGCCGCGACCTTGGTATTCCTAGCGGCGTCGGCTCTAGGAGCGTTGTTGTGGGAAGCCCCACCAGCTAAGCCGGTGCCGGTTCAGTTAGGCGATCTTTTAACCGCAGTCATTATGTTGATAGGAGTCGCGGCGGTTTCCCTACTAGTAAGCATCGAAGTGTCGAAGAGGACATGAGCCCACCAGTCGTCGTCGGGTTTATACTTATACTCCTCGGTCTATACAACATCGCAGTCACTAGAAACCTGGTAAGAGTCTTAATCGCTCTAGAGCTCGCGACTGTGGGGGCCTTCGCCGCGTTGGCCCCCCTGGCGGCCAACAACCCAAGCCTCCTATTCTACGGAGTCTTAATCTTAGTCATGATAAGCGTCTCTGAGGCCTCCATCCTCGCCGCGTTGATATACCGCAACTACACGCTTACCAAATCCACAGACATCTCGGCAGTCGCCAGCGGGAGGGAGGTATGATGATCCTACTCTCCATCCTCATACCCATGGCGTTGTCGCTGGCGGCATACGCAGCGGCGAAAAGGTCGTCTTACCTCGCCGGCTACATCTCAGCAGTCGCGTTGATGCCTCTCCTCTTGATATCGGCATATTCGGTCTTCACAGGCTGGGAGTTTGCCGAGGGCTCCTTCCAAGGGTTTGACATCACTGCGTTTAAGATAACGCCCTTCAACGGCGTATTTGCCTTCACCGTGGCGCTGGTGGGCATCTTCGTCGCCTTGTACAGCCCGCCCTACATGGAACACAGAAGTCATGAACTCGGCCGCGGCTCCTCTATCTTCTACCTGACCTATGGCTTCTTCGTCGGCGGACTGGCCGGCGCCTTTGTGGCGGCCAACCTAATCATGGTCTACGTCTTCATAGAGATAGCCTTGATAGCGTCGTTGTTTCAAATACTCTACTACGGCTACGGCGACAGAGTGAGAATAACTGTCATGTACCTAGTGTGGTCTCACCTCGGCGCTTTGCTGGTGCTTGCCGGCTTCCTCCTCCTATACCTCAAAGGCGTATATTACGTGCCCCTGCTGGCGGATCTTAAGTACCTAGGCGCTGACCAGACGGCTTTTCTCCTGATTCTAATAGGCTCTCTTATCAAAATGGCGGCCTTAGGCGTGCATATGTGGCTCCCCTACGTACACGCCGAGGCGCCCACCCCCCTGTCGGCTCTTCTGTCGCCCGTGCTCGTGGGAATCGGCGGCTACCTAATCGCCTCTGTGGCTATGTACGTCGTGCCAAACGCCGAGTGGGTCAAGTGGCTCGTCTACTACGCAATTGCCACTGCGATATACGGCGGCCTCATGGCCTTTCTGCAGAAAGACATCAAAAGACTCTTCGCCTACTCCACAGTAAGCCAAATGGGCTACCTCCTACTCGGCGTCGCGTTGTTCAACCCCCACGGCTACACGGCGGCTGCCCTTTTCTACCTCAGCCACGGCCTCGGCAAAGCCGTCCTCTTCATGACGGCGGGGTACTTCATTATGCATCTACACACCCGCGACATAGAGAAGATGGGGGGACTCTACGGCTGGCGCCCCGAGCTGGCTGGCGCCGCCATAGTGGGCTTTCTAAACCTAGCCGGCATTTTGACCGTTGGTATGGTTTCCGAGATTGTGCTCACAGTGGCTTATGCAAAGCATTTCATTGGGCACTACGTGTACTACATCCCGTACGCAGTCGTGTTGTTGATCACAGGCATCTACGCCTTCAACACAATCCGTGTGGTGTTCTTCGGCCCGCACAAACGGGAGGACCAAGGACCTGTAGACATAGCGCTTGTGTCTATCGTTGTAGTCGCTTTTCTCTCCGTGCTTCTGTTTCTCCCGCCGTTCTCCAACACATTAACAGACAATATATATGAGACTATAGTTGCGGCAGGGCTATGGAAGTAGTACTCCTTACGATTTTTACACCGCTCCTCGTCTCCGTAATTTCGCTGTTTGCCAGAGCCGAGAAATTCAAGGCGTGGGTAGTCACCCTAGGCGCCTTCGTCTCTGCGTTGCTGGCGACGTATGTATATACGTCTATCCAGCCGGGCGTCTACAGCGTCTCTTGGATAGGCTCAGTGGGTGCCGAAATCGCCGTGCGGCTGGACCACTTCAGTCTCCCTATGGGCGTGCTCGTGGCGTGGCTGATAGCGGCGATTTCGCTCTATTCGGTGAAGTATATGGAGGGGGACTACAGGCCGGGGTGGTACTGGTTCTTCTTCGGCTTCTTCGCCACCTCTATGCTGATAATAGTATACGCAGACAACCTCTGGTTCCTCCTTGTGGGTTGGGAAGGCGTAGGGTTGGCGTCGTGGGCCTTGATTGGGCATTGGTATCGGGATGAATATGACAAGTGGGTAGGCAAGGAGGAGAAGGTGTTCGGCGTGCCTTATTGGTGGACGCCCAGCAAAGCCAGCCTCCGCGCCATATTGACAGTGCGCTTCGGCGACTCCTTCTTCCTCGTGGCGATTGCCTTATTCTACGCAGTCACAGGCACGGCCTCGCTTACAGCTCTTACGCACGCCGGGGCCCTGAAGACGCTGGGGGTAGTCCCACTGCTCTTCTTCGCCCTCGGACCCTTCACCAAAAGTGCGCAGTTCCCATTCCACGAGTGGCTCCTCACAGCAATGACGGGCCCCACTAGCGTCTCTGCGCTTATCCACGCAGCTACTATGGTTAAGGCTGGAGTTTATGTGTTGATCGTGACTACGCCTATCTTTCTGCTGGTGCCGGGGGCGGAGCTGTATTTCTGGGTCGTGGCAGTGGTGGGGGTGGCCACGGCGCTGGTTGCTACCATAATCGCCTTGACGGCTATGGAGTTTAAGCTTGTGCTTGCGGGCTCGACCGCGGCGAATCTGGGCATAATTGCGGCTGCGGCGGGCGCCGCGGGGCTCCTCGGACTGCATGAACACGAGTTGTTGCAGGGCCTGCTGTTTTTCGCCTTTCTGCATATAGTGGGTCACGCCGTTTCTAAGGCGTCTCTCTTCATGGGTTTCGGCGCGGTGATCCATGAGGCCGGCACCCGCTTCATTGGCGAGGTGGGCAGGCTGTGGCGTCACATGAAGATCACGGCCGTCGCCATGGTGCTCTCTATGTTGAGCCTTGTGGGTATCCCGCCCTTCGTGGGATATGTAACTAAGGACTTGGCTTTGGAGAACGTATTTGAGGCTGGTCACATGTATCACGCTGATTGGCTTGCCCCGGCGCTTTATCTACTTCTGTTCATTACGCCGATCTACGGCCTTCGGCTTGTTGGCCTCACCTTTGTGCACGGGAAGGAGCCTGAGGAGGTCCACGAGGCGCCGGTCTTGATGTGGTTGCCGTATACGGCGCTTGCCGTGGCGACGTTGGCGTTGGGCGTGTACTTCGCCGTGGCCGTCAAGTTCCCGCTTACCGAGGCTTTGATAGCAGTGGCGTTGGGCTTCTTGACGGGGTTTATACTGTACATCTGGCTTCCTGGGGTTAGGTCGGAGACTTTGCGGCCTTTATGGGAGTTTGCGTATCGCAGGTTTTACCTGCCTATCTTGTACGACGGCGTGTTTCCGTTGCTCTACGTCTGGGTTTCGAGGTTTATCTACGTGGTGTTCGACAGAGGGCTGTTTGACGGCCTCTACCACAGCGTGATTCCGGGGGTCGTCGAGACGTTGTCCAACTGGGCGAGGAGGCTGATCACAGGCAACTTGAGTCTTTACGTGTTGTACGGCGTCGTGGGCATACTCATAACTTTGCTCTTGTTGGTGTTGCTATGATTGAGTTATTTGCTTATCTAATCCTCGCCCTGTCTATCGCAACTGTGTTCGTAGGCAGAGTTGAGGGACGCTACGTCGCCGCCGCGGCGTCTGTGGCTTTGTTACTGCTTTCTGCGTACTTGGGTTTGCCTGTTGGCGTAGTTGTGGCAGTGGCGGCGTTGGCTTTATCTCTGGATTGGCAAATGAGGGCTTTTGGAGTTGCGTTGGCGTTTTCCGCCACTGCTACGGCGTTGGCGGCTTATGTGTACTACAGCAAGTCACCGCCGGTGTACGGGTTGATCGCGCTTGCCCTCGTGACGGCGTCGGTTTACGGCCTCCTCGCCATGGGAAGGACTCGGGAGAACGTGGAGGGGGCCATGAAGTATCTTGTGTTCTCCGGCGTGGGCAAGGTCTTCATCGTGCTGGGCTACGTCTTGGCGGTCTCCGGCTGGAGCCAAGGTCTTTACTTAGCAGTGGTGGGTTTCATGTTTGAGCTCGGCATCGTGCCGTTTCATGCCTGGGTTGTAGACGCCTACGCCCTCGGCACTCCGAGGGGGGCGGCGGCCTTGGCCGCGTTTAGCAAAGTGACGGCGTTGTTTGTGTTGCTGACGATATTCCGATCTCTGCCTGGCGGCGGCGCGGTGGGTTTAGTGACTTTGATCGTGGCTCTGGCGTCGATGCTCGTGGCCAATGTGGCAGGCCTAACGGCGAAGACTCTGGGAAGGATCATGGCTTGGTCTTCAGTTGCACATATGTCCTACGCCTTAGCCGCCGTGGCGATTGTGTGGTGGTTAGGCGAGCCTAAGTCAGCCCCCTCGCTTTTCGGCATCTCGACGTCTGCAGCTGACCTGGCGGCGTTGGTGGTGGTCTTGGAGGCTTTATCCTCAGGCCTCGCCAAGGCCGGCGTCTTTGGTTATCTTTCCACCGGCTTCTCCGACGTAATGCCGCCTAGAAGAAGCGTGTTGAACGTGCTTAACGTCCTGTCTCTTCTCGGGCTACCTCCGCTTCTAGGCTTCTGGCCTAAGCTCTTCCTCATATTGTTGGCACTTTCTTACCCGACCTCCGTCGGGGCGTTTCTAGTCCTCTGGATTGTGGCGAACAGCGCGGCGGCGACGCCGTACTACCTCCGCGCTTTGAGAATGGTTGCAGAGGCGCCAGGCCCCGTGGCTGATAACGTCACTTCGTCGTATACCGCCTTCGTGTCGACTGTTCTTGGCTTAACTATGCCTCTTGTTGCCTACATACTTTTGTAAAGAATAGTTTTTTATTGAGGCTTGTCTTCTCGCATATGCCTATAGAGAAGACGCTTGTGATTTTGAAGCCTGACGCAGTGGCTCGGGGGCTTGTAGGAGAGATAACCGCTAGGTTTGAGAGGGCCGGTTTAAGAATTGTGGCTATGAAGATGCTGCGGGCCACGCCGGAGCAGATAGAGCGGTTCTACCCCTCCTCCGAGGAATGGTTCAGATCTGCTGGGTCTAAGTTGCTGAAGGCGTATCAAGAGCTTGGAATAGACCCCCGGAAGAGGTTGGGCACCGACGACCCTGTGGAGGTTGGTCATAAGATAAAGGAAAATCTTGTGAAATACATGACGTCGGGGCCTATTGTCGTCATGGTGTTGAAGGGTAACCGGGCCGTGGAGGTCGTCAGGAAGCTTGTGGGTCCAACTGCGCCTCATTCGGCGCCTCCTGGCACAATACGTGGCGACTATTCTGTGGACTCGCCTGACCTGGCGGCTGAGGAGGGTAGGGTCGTGTATAACCTAGTCCACGCCTCTGACAGCCTTGCTGAGGCTGAGCGTGAGATAAAGTTTTGGTTTAGAGAAGAAGAAATAGTTGCTTAGGCTACCTCTATTCTATAGGCTAGAAGCGTGAAGAGTAGGCTTGGCAGTTTTTTTGTCTTCTTGACTATTGGCACGGCTGCGAACACGGGGCCTGAGATAGTCCTATTAAGGACCTTGGCCCTGATTCTCTTGTCGCAGACCACACCCTCAAGCACTCCGTCTGTTACCTCTCCCTCAATAAGCTGGTCTAGGTGTTGGAGAAGCCACTCGTCTAGGTCGAGGGGCGTTATGTTTAGGAGGGCGGTGCCCCTCCGGGTCTTGAGTAGGGTTGCCTTAAAAGGTGGCTCTGCGTTTGTGGGTAGTTCCATGAGTTTGACGGGGAGTAGCCCGCAACGTGGGGGGGCCGTCGCGATGTAGTAGAGACCTGGACGCGGCCCCCTGCCCACTACGATTATTTCCATGA
>JAEMPK010000038.1:0-7571 GCA_022759345.1 Pyrobaculum sp.
GGCTACGGGCATATCCCTACGCAGCCCCGGGCAAGATAAAGATCAAGGAAGAGGACTTCGGCTTGATAAACGTAGGGTGGTACGACCCCCGTACAGACACTGTGGAGGTGGACCTCAGAAGATCCTATTGGTTGCAGAAGCTTGGGGGTTACGACGAAATCATGGAACGCGCCAGGTTCCTCACCGCGCTGGTCGAGAAGGGCGTACTCGACGCCGAAAAGGTGGGACAAGCTGTGATGGAGTACTATAGACAGAAACACGCTTTAATGCGTAAAGCTTAAAGGCCATGTCGCTCTAGGGTGTTGACGGTAATGAGCAGGTGGTTGGTGGAGAAAATATAAAACTCGGACGAGCCAAATGCCTGTGCTGTATTATGGCCGGCCAGAGGACGTGGCTAAGGCGATAAAAAACGAGATTGAGTTGCTAACCGCCCTGCTCAACAGAGACGAGAAGCTCGACGCGTTTATCAAGAAGAAGATCGAGCTGTTGAACAAGTGCCTGGCGCAGGTAGGGAGACTGCCGCCTGGGGAGTATCAACTAGTCGCTGTAAATACTTGTGAGCTCATTCCGTTGATATGATAGACTTGCCTAAAGACTTGCTTATTGCAAGTGTTTTGGGGATATTGACGATACTCGGCGGACTCATTATAAAAGACTTAAAGGTCATCGCCATATTTACACTCCTCATGTCGCTTTTAGCGTTTCTGCTTTGTCGTCTCTTGCAGATGCCCGCCATTCCTCTAGGTCTTCTAGGCCTTTCTGTGGCGGCTGTGAAAATCGGAAAGGCTCGTAAACGCGTGGTGGAAAGAGAAATACGCATCTACAGATCTAGGCGGAGGCTGAGAAAACTAGAGGAAGCTGTGAGAGCGTTGCCCGACAACATTTTAGACGTCATTCCGGCGGGCTCTGTAAGGGCGATACATCCAAAAATCGTGGAGCTCATCTCCTTGATGAACGACGCCCACTCTAAAGGTTACTCGGTAGAGGAGCCAGGCTGGTTCAAAATAGTACGTCAATATCTGGCGTCAGTCGGCCCACGGTATGCCGCAGATAGGACAAAAGTACTGTCGGAATACGAAATTATAGATCTGGAGTAGCAGTTCGCTCCGTTATGTCGTTTGAGGTCTTGGCCAAAGACCTGGCCGGTAGAGTAGGGCGTCTTTATACTAAGAGCGGCGTCATGGAGACGCCGGCGCTGTTCCCCGTGGTAGACCCTCGAAAGCAAGAGGTGCCTATGGAAGTAATAGGGCGATACTTTAGACAAGTCATTACAAATTCCTACTTCGTCTATAGGCTTGCAGGCGGCAGGTCTGTAGATGTGAAGAAGCTACTTGGCTGGGACGGTGTGGTTATGACAGACTCAGGCGCCTACCAAATTCTGCGGTACGGCACAGTGGAGGTAGATCCCGACGAGATCTTGTTGTACCAGTCTAAAATTGGAAGCGACATAGGTGTCATTCTTGACCTCCCCTTCGACTACGAGGAGCCTTATCACAGCGCCGTGGTTAAGGTAGAGGAGACTTTGAGACGGGCGAAGAGGGCGGCTACGCTTTTAGACAAACTGGATATGTTGGTCGTGGCGCCTATACAAGGTGCCCTTTACACAGACTTACTCATGCGGTCAACCCGCGAGTTGTCTAAACTTGGCTTCCACATATTTGCAATTGGGAGCCCCACCACGCTTCTCGAGGAGTATAGATTCGACCTGGTCCTTGGCGTAGTCGCCGAGGTCAAGGCCAACATGTCTCGAGAGGCGCCGCTTCATCTCTTCGGCGCGGGGCATCCGCTTATTCTGCCCTTCGCCGTGGCGCTGGGGGTCGACCTCTTCGACAGCGCGTCGTATATACTCTACGCCCGCGACGACCGCATAATTCTCAGAGACCGCACGTTGAGACTCGACGACGTGAAGACGGACTATCTCCCCTGTAGCACAAAGCTCTGCAATATCCCTGTAAAAGAGCTTAGAGAAATGCCGCGGCAGGAACGCGCCGTGCTCATAGCTGAGCATAACCTCGCCGTGTTGAGGGAGGAGCTCCTAGAGATAAAACAAAGAATCTACGAAGGCACCCTCTGGGAGTATCTAGAGATCAAAGCCAGATCCCACCCCACGCTCTATAGATTTCTACAGACCCTCCGCCGATACCGCCGCCTCCTCGAGAGCTTCGACCCAGAGACACATCCAAGGCCACATGGCCTCCTCTTCTTCCACGACACAGCCTCCTCGCGGCCAGAGCCTCTGAGACATACGGCAAGGCTCATGGAAGTCGAGCCAGCGGCTAAGAAGGCCGTCGTGCTTAGAGTAGATGAGAAGCCCTACAACAGAAGTTGGCAGTATAGAGTGTTGAAAGACGTGGCTCGGGACTGCGTCCACGTGTTGTTTTTCGACCCTATATTCGGCATTGTGCCGGAGGAGGTGGCGGAGGTTTACCCACTGTCTCAAAACGACTCAGAAGGCGAGAACGAGGAAAGCCGGGCGTATGCCTACGAGTGGCTGAACAGATACGACGTGGTGTATGTCTACAACGTAGATATTCCACTCGTCGCCAAGAAAGTCGTCAAGGTCGAAACGTTCGAAGAACTCGTTCAACTGGCTAGATGTACAGCTTAGAGACTTCTTCTCTCTTCGCCTGTTCCTCAAGCCGCCTACGCACCTCAGCAATTTCTCTTTCAAGCTCCTCGGCCAGCTGTCTCAAGCCGCTTACGTCAATCGGGAAGTTGAATAGACGTGAGAAGAACTCAACGGCGACGCTGGCCGCGTAGGGATCCGCCGGCCTAGAGACGTCGGCGTACGGCAGTATCACCAACGCGGGGAAGTCCAACTCCTCCAAAAACGACGTCAAGTGGGCCAGGGGCCCCACTATCTGCAGTCCTTGCTCTAATACCTTCGCGTTACCGGTGGGCAAGCCGCTTCTTTTGTATGCAGAAGTATAGACTATACGCAATAAATCCTCATCTCTTCTAAGCCTGCCGTCGAGCCCGCCGAAGAGAACCGCCGCCCTGAACTCGTTAGCAACTATCCAAGACGCCAACGCCTTTGTGTAATCGTAGACTGCGGCTTCATGTATCCCGTAGTTGTTTACCACGCCCACTACCCTACCACACGAAAAAATCTCGTTTTGTAACAACAACCTCTCCCCCTCTATCGATACTATAGGCGGCTCGCCTCTGTATCTAACTACTCCAACTACTTCGCAGTTCTTAGCGATATATTTAGTGGCCAAATGGCCGACGATGCCTATCCCGGCAAATCCGGTTATGAACACTTCATACTCCTCCACCGGCTTAAACACCCTAAACTCCACCTTCATAATTTGTCAAGAATCTCGTACACCTTAGTAAGTTTGTTTATCTCCTCGACGTTCTCTACATACTCCAGCTGGGTGCCACATATTGGACATACGCCGCCCCTATTGACCGCTTCGTCTAAGGTGTAACGCATAAAACAGTTGGGACAGACGTAGAAGGCGCCTTCGGTGAGAGATCTTATAAGCGAGGATATCTTCTCCTTGGCTACCCGGGCCCTGTTCTTAATCGCCTGCCGTATGATTTCGTCATCAACATACCACGTGTACTCAATCCTATAGTCCTCGGTGGTCCTCTTCTTGACTCCCACCAAACCAAGCTTCATGAGATATTGCAGTATTCTTCTCGTCTCAGCAGTGGAGATATTCAAGAGAATCGCAACCCTGTCGTCTGTAAGGTCCTCCTTTCTCTCGTGAAGCATCTCCACGATCTTACGAGCTAATCTTCCGTATTCGGGACTGTCGAACTCAAAGGCGACTGCCTTCTCCACGATGTAGAGGTATGCGTCCTTCACACCACCTATATGCCCACGCCTTTATATATACGTTATCCCGGCTTCTCTAACCTCCGCGCCTCTGCTCGGTACTGCGACGAACGTCACATCGCCTATGCGTAACCCCCTTACGCCGTCTTCACCCACGACCTTAACTATGGCGTAGCCAGGCACTTTGAAGAACAAGACCGCCTTAAGGGCCTCGACGCCGAAACCCGTAAGCGCCGAGACGGGCACAAACCAGCTGAAATACCGCCCCAGTAGATCCCGTAGGCTCTTAACCTCCTCTATCCTTATTTTATCCACCTTATTGACTACGGGGATTATCTTATCTCTGTCTATTCCCACTTCTCTTAACGTCTCCACAGAGGTCTTCAGCTTCCGGGCTATCTCCTCCCGCGGCTCGGAGCCGTCTATGACGAAGAGTATTGTGTCGGCCTCTACGACCTCTTGCAACGTGGAGTGGAAGGATTCGATAAGCACCGGTGGGAGGTCGTCGATAAACCCTATGGTGTCTGTCACAACGATTCTCTTGCCCCACAAGTCCAGCGCTCTGCTGTATGTCTCCAACGTGGCGAAGGGTCTCCCATCTACAAACTTACTCTCGCTTACTAACCTGTTGAAAAGCGTAGTCTTGCCTGCACTTGTGTAGCCCGTAATGACGACCTCGGGCACGCCGGCCTCTTTCCTCTTCGTTATGTGGCTCACCCTACTTCTTCGCACCTCCTCCAGTCTTCTCCTAATCGTAGAGATCCGCTTCGCCATATGACGATAATACGCATCAATGACGTACTCGCCAGCGCCCATGAAACCTAGTTGCTCTCCCATTTTCGCCCGCCTCAGATACTCCTTAACCTTAGGAAGCTCGTACCGCAACTTGGCGAGTTCTATCTGAAGCTTAGACTCTGTGCTCCCAGCTCTTTTCTCAAATATAGTTAGTATTACCAACACTCTGTCGATGACTCTCCGTCTAAAAAGCCTCTCTAGGTTAAATACCTGAAGCGGCGACAAGCTGTGATACGCAATAAAGACGTCGAAGTCTCTCTCGGCAACTTCCCTCGCCTTGCCAGCGCCTAGGTAAAACCTGGTGTCGGCTCTGCCGAACTGAGTCACTAAATCAACAACGTCAAAGCCGGCTACCTCAACTAGAGAGATGAACTCCTCCAGTTTATAGGTTAAACTTGACGTTTTAGAGCCGACGTAAGCTAAAAGCGCTCTAGCTCTCACCTTCGTCTCTAATCTCCGCAACCTCGCCTAGCGTGAGGCCTCTCTCGAGCCTATCGCCACTTTTCGCCGCGCCCTCCTCAGCGACTTCTATCAACAGCCTCACGCCGAGGGTCTTCTCGAGCTTCTTGGCAAGTGCGTAGTCCGGCTGCAACTGGCCAGCCTCAATTCTCCTCAACACCGTCTCTTTGACGCCTAGCGCGGCCGCCAGCGCTTCTCTCGAGAGGCCTAGGTTCTCTCTAGCCTTTTTCACAACTTCGCCGAAGTTGTCCACAAGCTCGAGGTGCAGAGGCGGCTGAGGCGGCGGGGCTGGCCTGGGCCTAGCCGCCGGTTTTTTCTGAGGCGCCGCAGGGGGCGGCCGCTGGACTACTCTCTTGCCGTATTGAGCCGCGCAGCTTCTGCACACGTACAACACGGCCTTGTCCACCTCAATAGGTATCGGCTCGCCCTCTATCGGTCTTCCACAGATTTCACAGTACACATGCCTAAACCTCCATTTATTTAAAAGCTTAGTCACTCCCCTACGTGACCACTACTGTGATGAACGTAATTGCGTATATCTACGGACGGGCCACCGCTGAGAAGCTACGCGGACGTAAGATCGACGTAGAGTACAACAAATCCGGCAGGATTAGACGGATATATGTAGATGGGAAACTCGCGTTCGTCTTAAGAAACAACGACGGGTATCTCCTCCCCACGTTGTACGGCGCCACGTTTCTAGAGAGACGAGTTATCATCGATTTCGAAGCTGTGGAGTATGTAAAAAATGGACGTAACGTCCCCGCTAAGTATGTAGTAACCACATCACAGGAAGTCAGGCCCTACGGAGAAGTCGCAGTAGTAGACCCCCACGGTTCTGTGGTAGCGGTGGGGAGGCTTATGTACAGCACCAGAGAGCTCACCCTAAGAAGGGGGTACGCCGTGAGGGTTAGAGAATCCCTAAAAAAGGCTACCAAAGCGCAGAAAGAGCCTCGTCAATAGTCTTATATTCGCCAAGAAGTTCCAAGCCTCTATACACCTCTACCTTCTTCAACACGCATTGTTGAAGTATGTTCTGCGGCGTGACGCCGGGGAATACGCGGGACCACGGGGCAGGCCTGCCCTCTTCGTCTAAGGCTTTGATCTCTTTGTCTACGCCTACCCTACCGCGGCATTTAGCAAAATACAACACAAAGCGTATTCCCCGGCTTCTCGAGACCTCAATTAGTCGTTCAAACAGCTTCAGCATAGACGTTGCGCGGCAGTCTGATCTTCCTCACGAAGTAATACGTCACCGTGCCGTCGTTGCTCACAAGCGCCAACACCGCAGGCATCGACAGAGTCTCGCCCATATTTATAACGCTTAACAAAGTTTGAACCGTGACCTCCACTCCTTCTACCATGATGTAGAATAAGTACTTGTCTTTTTTCTCAGCCACAAACATCTTATCCCCAAGCCTCTCCAGGATTTTGAATCCGCGGGCCTCAAGGTCTTTGAAGACTTGCTCAACTAGCACGTCTTCCACACGATTAAGGCTCGGCGACTTTTTAAATTTACCCCACTCTGCATGTCGAAATTGCCGCGTAGGCTCTGTCTAGTTGGTTGTATATACAGGGAGGGGGTAGAGGGGCTACCGAGGGGCGTGGCTGAGATAGAGTGGTAGGGCCGGCGCATTGCAGTGCCCCTGGAGGTGAGGAAAATAAACGCAGAGGAAGACGGTGGCGAGTTACGCATATACGGCTGTTGTTGGCGGCGTGGAGGGCGAGTGGACAATGACCTTCTGCCGCTACAGTAAACAACGCCGTGTTGGGCTATACTCAGCGTCAAGGCTCCCGGCGGCGGAGACGAAGACGCAAAGAGAATAAAGGCGCTAGTAAAGGTGCTCACGGGCGAAGAACCCAACATAGATAACAACCACGAACGGGCCAAATACATGAGGCGCCACCTAGAAGGTCTAAAGAGGTACGCGGAGCTCGTTGCCGTCGTAGAGAAGTGGGAAAGGAGCGCCTAGTGAGAAACACCAGAGAGGTACTCGCCCAGGCGTTAGCTGATAAACTTTATATACAGCTCCCAGTAGTCGACCATGGCTTCGGACGTCAGTAAATGCTTCGCAACGCTTGGAGCCACTTTGCAAGACTCAATCGGCAGACAAGTGCTTGTCAAGCTTAGAGATAGCCACGAAATCAGAGGCGTTCTCCGTGCGTTTGACCAACACGTCAACTTGTTGCTTGACGACGCCGAGGAGATCATTGACGGCAATGTACACAAACGCGGGACTATAGTTGTAAGAGGAGAGAACGTGCTCTTCATCTCGCCTGTGCCATGAAGGGGACCCCCTCAATGGGTAAACATAGCAAAGGAAAAACGCACATTAGATGTCCACGCTGTGGACGCCATTCCTACAACGTCACTAAGAAATACTGCGCATCTTGCGGCTGGGGTAGAAGCAGACGCTGGAGAAGATATAATTGGGTTAAGTAGTATACGGTTAGTGGAGACGGCCCGTCATCGCTGAGTTGATGATGTTTAATCTGGGTTCTGACGCCTTAAATCTGTTAGTATCTATTG
>JAEMPK010000038.1:7671-11413 GCA_022759345.1 Pyrobaculum sp.
TTAAGGTCAACATCCGCGGCCAAGCGGCCGCGCCTGGCTCTCTCGCCGATGTTCTTAAACACGTAAAGCTTAAGCTGGTTACTATCTCCGGCAAGGGCGGCGTTGGGAAGTCGCTTGTTACCACAGCCGTCGCCGTGGGCTTCGCCATGAGGGGGTACAAGGTGGGGATTCTCGACGGCGACGTCTACGGACCTACTGTCCCAAAGATGCTCGGCATTACGGACGCCACGCTCTACGTCGAACAGAAGAGCGGCAAGATAATCCCTGCACAGGGGCCCTTTGGCATAAAGGTAGTCTCCATCGAATTCGCCTTGCCCAGCGACGACACAGCAGTTATATGGAGAGCACCCTTGGTAAACCAAGCACTTCGCGACTTTATTGCACAGGTGGACTGGGGGCCTCTTGACGTATTTGTGGTTGACCTCCCGCCGGGCACAGGCGACGCACCGCTCACCATCGCGCAAAGCCTACAAGGAGGGCTAGACGGAAGCATTGTAGTCACAATTCCAACAGAAATCTCACGTAGGATTGTGTTAAAGGCAATAGACTTTTCTAGAAAGCTTAACATCAAGGTAGCAGGCGTAGTAGAGAATATGTGCTGTTTCAGATGTCCAGGCGATGGAAAGGTGTATTACATATTCGGCAAAGACGCAGGTAGGAGAATAGCAGAAGCCGCCGGCGTGCCGTTTCTAGGGGGCATACCGATAGACCCCGAGTTCTCCCAGTACCTAGACTCAGGTAGGCTCCATGAATTCCTCACAAAAGATAGCGAAACGGCCAGAGCAGTTCTGTCTATAGTAGATAAGCTTGCAGAAATGTATAAAGACAAGTTGACACAGCAAACTCAGCCTAGGGAGGAGAAGCCTAAAAGGATATCTTTGTTAAAGCTTCCAGGCGAAGAAGAGGAAGAGAATTAGCCAAGGTTTTTTCTCGTAAACGCGTGTGGCAACAACTCACTGAGCCTTACAACGACGGTTTTCTTTCTGCTGGCCATCACTATAAGCGCGTCTGGGTTGAATTCTGCAATTACTTGTCTACACGCGCCGCAGGGCGGGGTGGGCTCCTCTGTGTCTGTATAGACCGCCACGACCTCAATATCTCTATCTCCTTCTGACACCGCTTTAAACACGGCCACGCGCTCGGCGCATATGGTCAGCCCGTAGGAGGCGTTCTCTATGTTGACGCCAGTGTATACTCTACCGCTTTTAGTCCTCACTGCGGCGGCTACTTTGAACTTTGAATATGGGGCGTAGGCGTTGTTCAACACCGCCTTAGCTCTTTCGACTAACTCCTCCATGAGACTTAGTTTATATATGGATTTTAAGGACGCAACGCGTGACGACCGCCGAGGAGGTGAGGAGAAGGATCGTGGAACACGGAGCCTCTATACGCGACAGAGTTATTGAAAGCCTTCCACACAGTTACGCCCTGTTGGTGGAGCAGGTGAAGTCTATTTCGCGTACTTATAGAGACTTTGATACATACATAGCTAGTCTCTCTAACATCAAGGGGCTAGACTTGTTGATAACGTACGTGATGCTCGTAGCTTTATTAAGCCAGCACGAGACACTTAGCGACACGAAGCTTAGAAACTTGGCATCGGCGTATGAGAAACATGTCTATGACGTCTTATCGGCGTCGAGATTACGCAAGGCGCTAGAGGAGGCCGGCGTAAACAGAGACGTCGCCAACTTAGTTATATCCGACCTCCTAAGGGCGCTCAACGTCGTAAATAATAAACATAAATTTCTATACCTATGGATTGCCAAACAGAAAAAAATACCAGATTTTGAAAACGACGTCCGGAGGTTAGTTTTCGGCGGCAAAGGCGGCAACCGTGTCGGAAGAGGCGTAAAACTATTTCTCCGTCTCTTCATCCACGAGACCAACATCCCCCTGGCGGCTAAGATAGCCTACAGCCAAGAACATCGGAAATATGTCCTCCATGGAGACATGTACACCGCCCTTGTGACATTACGATCAGGGGCGTACGAAGACGTCCCCGCGCTCCCAGCAGAAAGAGTCAAGGCCAGAGTCGCAAAAAGACTGCTTTGCGAAGCAAAAGGAGACCAGTGTCGCGATGTGGTGTTGCGCCTCGAATCTATACGGGGGCTCGTGAGGTATGTGGGTAAGATCAGCGGGGACCCCGTGCTTTTTGAGAGGGGGGCTTACGACATAGGCGTTAGGTACTGTAGAGAGTTGAAATGCGAACAGTGTCCGCTGAGGGATGTCTGTAGGCGCCATGTCTTTATCAAGTTAAAATAGAAGGCACGTCGTATTTACAAACCGCTAAACACAGAGCGTCCGGCCACCGTCTATTAAGATCAGCGAGCCTGTTATATAGCTCGCCTTATCGGAGGCTAGGAAGGCGACTAGTTCGCCGATCTCCTCGGGCTTCGCCAACCTGCCCAGGGGTATTTCCTTCTCTATTTCTCTAATCACGTCCTCGACGCTACGTCCCTCTCTCTGCGCTCTGGCAGCCGCCACCTCTCTTACGCGTTCAGTATCTACGTAGCCCTGCATAATGCCGTTCACCAATATGTTGTAAGGCCCCAGCTGATAGGCCAGAGTCTTCACAAGACCGGCCAGAGAGATTCTTATGACGTTGGAGAGCGTAAGCGTCGGAATCGGCTGTTTCAACGTGGACGAGGTGATGTAGATCAGACGGCCCTGCCTCCTTTCGATCATGTAGGGCAACACGTCTCTGGTTATCCACACGGCGCTCATGAGAAGAAGCCTCACGCCGTAGTCCCAATCCTCCTCGGAGAGCTCCATGAAGGTGCCGGGCTTAGGCGGCCCCGTGTTATAAGCCAGCACGTCCACTCTGCCGAAGTTTCGGACCGCCGTATCTACTATCCGCCTTACGTCCTCCCTCTTTGTTATATCCGCCTTTACGGGGATAACAGAAACCCCGTGACGCGTCTCCAGCTCCTTCGCAAGCTTCTCCAACTTGGCGAAGTCTCGCGACGCAATGACCAAACTAGATCCCTCACGCGCCAAGACAGAGGCCACACCTGCGCCGATGCCTCTGCTTGCCGCAGTTACTATCGAGACTTTATCCTTAAGCAACATAGAGAGTAAAAAATTGTTGTTTTTATCTGTACCGAAGCGGCGACGCTGTCCTTGACTTTTCGCCGCTTCGAGACCTTGTTTCTGCGGCAGGCTTACCTTGAATCGGCGCTACAGACAAGCCATAGTATCACATATAGAGGTTTAACGAGGTGAATATGTTCTCTACTATGTTTTTATCTAATTTAAACCCGTATTTTATTTCGAGGAACGACTTTCTAAACTTCGTTACTTCGCGCTTGACGGTGGCTGGGTCTTCGCCTCTCAGCACCCTTGCTATGAATCTTGCTATCTCCTGCATTTCGTCTCTGCCCATGCCGAAGCGTGTCATCTCCTGTACGCCCATTCTGATGCCGCTGGGCCTTAGCACGCTTTTGTCCCAGGGCAAGGCGTTCTTGTTGACTATTATGTTTGCCTCTTCGAGCAACGCCGCTACTTTGTCGCCGCCGCCGAACTTAGAGACGTCTACAGCCACTTGATGCGTCTTGGTGAAGCCTTGTCTCTCGGCGACCGGCGTGATCCCCTCTGCGGAGAGGGCCTCCGCAAGAGCCTTGGCGTTTTCCACCACTTTAGTTGCATACTCTCTTCCGAAGGTCTCCATCTCCACCAACGTCACGTACGTCGCCGCGTAGCGGTGTAGGTGGTAGTTGGAGGTGAATGTGGGGAACACCGC
>JAEMPK010000096.1 GCA_022759345.1 Pyrobaculum sp.
CTACCGGACTAAGTCGTGGGATGAGGTGGTGAAGATAATACGCAGAGCCCAGGCGCTGGGACTCGACGTAAGGACTTAGCCGCGGCGGCTGAGAAGCCTCTCAATAAGCCTCGAAGCCTCCCTCCGCGGAAGACACTCGGCGTCTTCTACGCCGAGCCTCTTCAAAAGCGTTACCTGCTTCTCCGTGGCCAGCCGCCCGGCGTACAGCCGCCTGACCTCGGGATGCGTCTTGAGGAAGTCGCAGTACGCCTTCTTCGAGTAATAGTCGGCGCGGGCGTTCCGCTCCCGGGGGACCCAGCCTATGGAGAACTTCCGGAACCGCCGCGTCAGCTCCACAGCTTTTTCATACAGCGGAACTAGATGCGGCGCCTTGACTTGATAAATCCCGAGCATCTGCCTCACCACCAGCTGACTGTCGCCGTAGGCCTCAACTTCTGCGGCCCCCGCCGACAGGGCCCACTCCATCGCCTTTATGAGAGCTGTGTACTCAGCCACGTTGTTTGTGCATTGCCGACCGCCCACACAGACGACGCCGCCCTCGCCGTGTATCTCCCTATCGTCTTCATAGACAGCGAAGCCGTAGGCGCCGACGCCGCCGGGGTTCACAGGCTCGCAAGCCCCGTCGAAGAAAAGCTGATACACAGCTGAAGAAAATACAAGCTTAAATAAATTATTTGTATGTAGTTATATTAGCTATGACGTTGTTTCTAGTTGCTCAAAACGTTGTCTTTGTGTAGCACCTCCACCTACCTCCCTATTACATACCGGACAGCTTACGCGCCAGACGAGATGTGGATATAC
Source organism: Pyrobaculum sp. (assembly GCA_022759345.1). Lineage (GTDB taxonomy): Archaea > Thermoproteota > Thermoprotei > Thermoproteales > Thermoproteaceae > Pyrobaculum. Next base: position 802 of record JAEMPK010000096.1, read on the forward strand.
ATAGAAGAGGGATGCACGCCATATATTCCAATTCACGGCATCAGCGCCGGGATCTATATGTGTTGAAGCTTCCGCAGGAGAGAGTTGCTCCAGTTGCGATGAAAGGGGGCGGATATTGAATCGAACGCGTCAAGATTAGCCGGCGTATGGGCGCACCTCACAGCCAACACATAGAGTTATTATATCTCCAGCCACGCCAGAAGAATCCATGGATGGGCCCGCCGGGATTTTTAGGCGGGTTTCCCCTGAACCCGGGACCACCCGCGCGTGAGGCGGGCATCATACCGCTAGACTACGGGCCCTCTTCACCTCTAATTGAGCGGATTTTTAAGGTTTTTTAGTCTGCCCCCTCTCTATCGCTCTGTGCGAAGAAGCTTCGCTGTCAAATTTTCACTGCAGTGGAACTTGTACCTCGACTTCTACCTCGGGTGGGCTTTGACTTGTGTCTATTTTTGTATAGACCTCTCTGGCGGGGCTTCCTAGGCTTTTGCCCTCTTTTAAGGCCCAGAAGAGGAGGGTGGCGTAGGCGTTGTCTACCTTCTCGCTACTGCCGCTGAACTTCGTGACGGCGAATGTGGCCGAGGGTAGGACCTTGTCGCCGTTGGGGTCCGGCTTGAAGATCTCGACTAATAACTCGTGTCCTTCTTTGCCGTGGAATATGACGATCGTGTTTGGCTTGAGGTCTCCCTGTAGGGCGGCTCTGTTGGGGACTTTCTTTATGGTGCTGAAGCCTCTTATCTCCGGCACCTCCTTTACCTCCACCTTAGCCATGGCGTGGGGATTCGATGTCATATATTAACTTATTGTCTTTAAATCTCCCGCATAGCCGTGTATGTGCATCTTGTAGGGCCTTCAGCCGAGGAGGCCGCGCAGGTTGTGAACTCAGGCAAGAGGAGGGGAGTCGTCGTGGTTGTGGGCGTCTGTGAGGTGTCTTACAGCGGAAGGGCGGCGGCTTCGCTTAAGGCGGGGCGCCGCCTGTTGTTGATAAAGCGAGACGGCACGCTTCTCGTCCACGAGGCTGAGAAGGCTCAGCCAAAGATTTGGCAACCTCCCGGCTCCTCCACAGCGGCGTATGTGGAAGAGGGCAGACTTGTGGTTAAGAGCGTGAGGTCTAGGCCCTTCGAGACTGTTAGGGTGGTCTTCCTCTCCGTGGATTTCGTGGGGGTTTTCGACGTGGGGGAGTCGGAGCTGGAGTTTTTAGGCTCCGAGAGAGACGTAGTAGAGGCTTTGACGCAGGCTCCCTGGCTGATTGAAGAGGGTCTTGAGGTAGTTGGCGTAGAGGTGCCTATGGACGTAGGCCACGTCGATATTCTTGCGAAGGACCGTGACGGCAGGTATGTAGTGGTGGAGGTTAAACGTGACGTCGCTACACACGAGGCGGTTTTCCAGCTGGCGAGATATGTAGAGATATACAGGAAAAAGGGCCTGGACGTAAGGGGGGTTCTTGTGGCTGGAGATATCTCCTCCTCAGCTCTTGAATATTTAAGAAGATATGGTTTACAATTTGTAAAGATAAACCCAAGAGAGTTGATGGCTGTAACAAATAAAAAGGCGTCAAAGCTCCTATAGGCTGTTGGCGTCGCCACATACGAGAAGAGAGTTGTTTTCAGGTATACTATATCTACCATTAGATATAAATGCTTTTCTATAATACTAGTTCTTTAATTTCAGTCTTGTCATTATTCTTGAGGAATTTTGTGCTGTCTTTATAGTAATACGTTAAAATTCTTGAGTGTCTTTTAAATACGTATACGTATACATGCGTGTATAGAGTCCTCGTGAACGAGAAGGAAGGTAGGATCTTGGTGACTGGAAAAGAGGAGGATCTTAGACTCTTGGAGGAGGGTTGGGATCTCGTCTTTGAGTCGTTTGACTGGGACGAAGCTTTCGACTTCGCAATGGACATGGCAGATGACGAGATAATCGAGTGGTATTACGAAGACGCGGTGAAAAAGAAGTTTATAACCGGCCTATCTGTAGTCGCGTAGGGTCTCTAGTATAATAGAGGCGGCTTTTAGGGCCATCTCTCTGGGTATCACAAGAGGCGGCGCTATCCTAATCGTGGAGAAACCTGCGCCTATGACGGCTACGCCGCGTTTAAACGCCTTCACAAGCACCTCCTGCAGGTACTTGGCAGGTTTTTTCCTCTCGTCTAGTAGCTCAACGCCTATCATAAGGCCCAAGCCTCTCACGTGGTGGCGGTCGCCCACCTCGTCGGCAAACGCCTTCTTTATCTCGTCTCCTAGCTTCGCCGCGTGCTCCAAAAGCCCCTCCTCCTCTATCACCTCGATAGTGGCGAGAGATGCGGCGGCCGCCACGGGGTTGCCGCCGAAGGTGTTGGCATGCGCCCCCTTGGGGAGCGACATCACCTCTGCCCTGCCTATTATTGCGCCCAGCGGCAGGCCTGAGGCTATGGCCTTGGCCGTTGCTATTAAGTCGGGCTCCACGCCGAAGTGCTCAATGGCGAACCAGCGGCCGGTCCTCCCAAAGCCTGTCTGGACCTCGTCCACCGCCAGCAGTATCCCGTGTTCTTTGGTGATCTTGCGGAGACCCTGCATGAAGCCCCGCGGGGGCACCACGTAGCCGCCCTCGCCTTGTATCGGCTCTATCAACACAGCGGCAACCTCGTCGGGGCCGACGAGCCTCTTGAAGACCCACTCGTCGATGAACTCCAGCGCGTACTGCCCACACTCCTCGGGGTCCTTGGCCTTAAAGGGACAATGCACTGGGTGGGGATACGGGACGTGTATTACGTTGGGCATAACCGGCGAGAAATATTTCCTGTGCACAGGCTTAGACGCCGAGAGGGACATAGAGGCATACGTCCTGCCGTGGAAGGCCCCGTAGAACGCTATTATATAGGGCCTCTGGCCCTTGAAGTAGCCCCTAGCCACTTTGACCAAGCCCTCTATGGATTCGGTCCCGCTGTTGGTGAAGAAGACCTTCTTCTGGCCGGAGATGGGGGCTATCGAGACGAGCTTCTCGGCCAGCTTGACGGCGACCTCGTAGTAGAAGTCGGTGAGCGAGTAGTGGAGGAAGAGCTCGGACTGCCGCTTGATGGCCTCAACCACCTTGGGATGCGCGTGCCCCGTCGCCGTCACTGCTATGCCTGCGTTGTAGTCGATGTAGAGGTTGCCGTCGACGTCTTCAACCACAGGGCCGTAGCCCCTTGCGATGACGAGGGGATACCAACGGGCGAAAGACTGCATGAGGAGCTCTTCGTCTCGCCGCACCACCTCCAACGCCCTGGGGCCAGGCGGCTCCACCACGATTTTCGGCACCTTATCGGGGTCTATGGGCCAATGCCACTTAGGCATAAGTAAACTAAATTGATCTATATATAACTGTATAGGACGGATATGAGCTCTAAGCCTCTTAAACGGCTATAAGAGAAACTCGTAGGTGAAGCTTAATAAGTTCTCCGCCGTATTTGTAGTGTCTAACGTCTTCGGGGCCCGATCGCCTACGGGCTCTAACGTCTAGGCGAGGGCTCATAGATCTATACAAGACGCCACCAGCAAAATCGGCCGCCCTCTGACGACTTATTTATTTAGGCAATTACATCCTCTCGTACAAGAGATCTAGGTGATGAGGGCTGGGTTGCAGATTGGTGGCGAATTAGGAGCCAACTGATCTCTAGAAAGCAAGCTCTTTCTTTATCTCGGCGAAGTAGCTTTGGTAGCCCACTTCTTCAATACGTTTAATTACGTTTTCGTCTCCCTCCAGCACGACCCTGCCCTCCGCCATTACATACACCCTCGTCGGCTTTATGAACTTCAACACCCTGGCGTAGTGGGTGGAGAGTAGGATGCCACTCCCTGAGGTTGCCAGCTGAGTCACCGCCTTGCCAACGGCCGCTATCCCGTCGATGTCGAGGCCGCTGTCGGGCTCGTCCAACACCACGAACTTAGGCCTTAGGAGTAGGGCCTGGAGTACCTCCGCCCGTTTGAACTCGCCGCCGCTGAAGCCGGCGCCGACGCCTCGGTTGAACACCTCCGGCTTAAGCCCCAGCTCCGCCGCGATCTTCTGAGCCTGCGCCAAGACCTGTGGGTTTGGGTCTGTGAGCTTCTTTCCGCTTTTTATGTTCATCATGGCTTGGAGGAGGAAGGCGAACCGCACCTCGGGCACGGCGACGGGAGACTGGAAGCCCACGAAGATGCCTCTGGCGAAGCGCTCCTCGGGAGGCAGATCTTTTATGGATTCGCCGTCTAGCAAAATGTCGCCTCCCACCACCTCGTACTTGGGGTTGCCGGCTATGGCTTGAAACAGAGTGGACTTGCCGCTGCCGTTGGGGCCCATCAACACGACAACCTCGCCGCTGGACACGCTCAAAGCGACGCCTTTTAGTATCTCTTTGCCGCCTACGGCCACTTTGAGGTCCTTTACCTCAAGTCTATGCATGTAACCTCTTTCGATTGCTGTTTTTAAAAAGTGTCTAGAAAGCCTTATATCTTACATTCGCCTTTGGGTACATGCAAGAGTTGGAGTCTCTCCGCGCCACCATCAGCCATGTGGAGTCTGTCGAGGATGCGCTGGGCGTTGAGAGACAGTTTGCATACCAGGTGGCGCTTAAGGGGCGCATCACGAGAGACATGGTGGAGGAGGTGAGCAGACTCAAGGGCGAGCCGGACTGGATGCGGAGGCTGAGGCTTAGGATGCTTGAGTTCTTCGAGAAGCTCCCCATGCCTAGGTGGGTGAGGGCAGTGGAGGAGATAGACCTCGAGGCGCTTGTGCACTACGCCAAGCCTCAGACGGAGACTGTCTCCAGCTGGGACCAGGTGCCGAAGGAGATTAGAGAGTACTATGAGAAGCTCGGCTTACCCGAAATCGAGGCGAAGGCGCTTCTCGGCCTAGGCGCGCAGTTCGACAGCGAAATCATATACTTCAACCTAAAGAAGAAGCTACAGGAGAAGGGGGTAATAATGTTGCCCATGGAGGAGGCCGTTAAAAAGTATCCAGACCTGGTGCAGAGGTACTTCATGAGGGTGTTCCCACCTGAGCATAAATTCGCCGCGCTACACGGCGCGTTGTGGTCAGGCGGCACCTTCATATACGTGCCGCCCGGCGTCCGGATAGAACAGCCTCTCGAGACCTTCTTCTTCATCGGCCAGTCTCTAGAGAGCCAGATGGAGCACTCCATAGTGGTGGCGGACAAAGGCGCCTACGTCCACTGGATCGAAGGCTGCTCCGCGCCCCGCCTCCTCAAGTACTCCTTCCACAACGGAATGGTGGAGGGCTACGCCCACGAAGACGCCACACTTAAGATCACCACTGTACAGAACTGGTCGCGCAACATCATAAACTTCAACAACAAGAGGGCAATAGCCGAGGCCAGGGCCAGGGTGCATTGGGTGGAGGGCTCTATCGGCAGCAAGACGACCTACACCTTCCCCTCCACCGTCTTAAAGGGCGAAGGCGCCTCCACCGAAATCGTCGGCATAACGGCGGCTAAGGGACCCTACTGGAAGGAAAACGGCGCCAAGGTGTGGCACCTGGCCCCCAGGACCAGCAGCAGAGTTGTCAACAAGAGCATATCCGCCGAAGGCGGCGTCGCCGTGTACCGAGGCTTGGTGCACGTCCAGAGGGGGGCTAAACATGCGAAGTCCCACGTCCAGTGCGACTCCCTCGTGCTCGACAAGAAGTCGGCCACCTTGACGGTGCATCACGACCAGGTATTCGAGGAGACTGCAGTAGTTACCCATGAGGCCACCGCCTCGACGATATCTGAGGAAAAGCTGACGTACCTAAGAGCCAGGGGATTCACAGAGGACGACGCCAAGGCCGCCATAGTGCTAGGATTCGTCGGAGACATCCTAAAAGACCTGCCGTTTGAATACGCAGTGGTGCTTGGCAGAGTCATCGAGCTGGAGTTCGGAAGGCTGTCAAAAGTCGGCTAACGCACAGCTTAAAAAGCATAGAGTTTAGTCACTGCATGTCTCTATGCGAATTTGAGAATTTTTCCCTCTGCAACCCCCAGGTGGATAAAGGCGAGGCGTTGAGAACGGCGCTGGAGATCGGCGAGGCGCTGGGGGCCTCTCCTTACGACTTGATAGGCTTGGCCATCGCCTTCGGCGCCGACCCGCTGGAGGCGAAGAAGAAGCTGGCTCTCGAGATCACCGGCCACATAAAGAAGCCGGTGGCCACCTTCCTGGCCAGGTACGGCAGAGTGCACGGCTATGAGAAGGTGGAGAGGGAGTTGTTGAGGCTCTACCAGGCGCAGAGGGGGAACTGCATATGTCCAGTGGGCCCCCTTGCCCCCTGGGGAGGGGGGTACATAGTCCAGAGACCGTACGGAGTGTACATATGCGAAGGAGGCGCCTGCAGAGAGGTGGCGCAGGAGCCCCTGGCCCTATACGAGCACCCCACGGGCTGTATGTTCTACAACCCGCCGCTGGTTTTGACGGGCCAGCCCATAGCCGCCGTGGTTAACGCCTTGAAGCAGTTAAAAATCGCCGAGCCGGAGCCGGTGGCCAAGGCCCTCCTCCCGGGGCTCTGCAGAGACCTCTGGGGGGTCTACGTGCCGTAGTGATGCAGATAGGCATAATCAGGCCGTTTGAGGTGGAGTTCAACCCTGGGGACGTCGCCGACCTGGAGGACGCCATTAGGAGGCGGGGCCACACCCCCGTGAAGATCTACGTAGATATGTTGGAGGTGGGGATTGAAAGGGGCGTCTTGAAAATACGGCAGGCGGTGGGGAGGATGCCCCCCGTTGCGGTAGAGGTGTCCGGCGCCGTCCTTAGGCATCTGGGGATTTTCCACGATTTTGAACAATTCCTCTACAGAGTGTGGGCGGCGAAGGCGCTTGAGGAGGCCGGCATCTACGTGATGAACCCTGTATTGCCGTGGATGGCGGCGGGGGACAAGATGGCCGCCTTGATGAAGCTGGCCAAGGCCAACCTCCCGGTGCCCCCCACGGTCGTGACTGAGAACATGTTCGTAGGCTACAGGGCCGTGGGGGAGTTCGGGAGGGCCGTGGTGAAGCAACTACGTGGCGCCATGGGCTACGGCGTGTTTCTCGTGGACAACCCAGACGTGGCTTTTCACATATTCTCCATGCTTGTAAATATAAACAAGCCGATATATGTCCAGAAGTTCCTTGAAAAAGGTAGCGGCGACTACAGAGTGGTCGTGGTCGGGGGACGCGTCGTCGGCGTTGAGTTCAGGAGGGCGGAGGGGTGGAAGAGCAACGTGGCCCAAGGCGCGAGGCCCGAGCCCGCCAAAGCCACGCCGGAGCTTGAAGAACTCGCCGTAAGGGCGGTAGAGGTGCTCGGGCTAGACTACGGAGGAGTGGACATCGCAGAGACAAAAGAGGGCTACTACATACTGGAGGTAAACCCAACGATGAGCTGGCAAGGCTTCAAACAAGCCACAGGCATAAACCCCGCAGACTACATCATAGATTACTTGCTAGAAAAGATCAAGAAATAGGGGGCCGTGTTGAGAATTGCCAGGAGGCGCCTGTAGCGGGCCGGGAGGGCGTTGCGAAAAGGAAGACTCAGTCCGTCGCGAGACTATCACATCATCAATTTTGGTACCTCTCATCACTGTGGACTTGATGAGCCCTCGTTTTATTTCTTATCGACGCGGCGGTCGCCTTGGCCTTCTTCGCCGACCCCCTTACCTTCACCGTGCGGCAGCCCTCCAACAGCGCCACCACCGCCCTCGCGGCGCGGAGCGACTCGCGGGGGATGCCGACTACGAGCACGTCGTCGTAAATAGCCACGAGGCGCGGGGGGTGGATCAACGAGAGGAACCCCGTCAACATGTACCTCTCTAGAAACTTGGCAAAGCAGTCGGCGGGGTCTTCCGCCCTTATCAAGAGGTACCGGTACTTAGCCATCTCTCCCCGCCACAAGCTCCGTGAGGACACCCAACGCGTTTTTTATAGGTTCTACCCACCTCTCGTCTCTACCCACCTCCACCAACAGAGCGGCCACGTCCAGCGGCGACTTGACGTCGCGTAGGTCCTCCACCGGCGTGGAGAAGAGGACGACCTCTGGCTCCAACACCTCAAGCCACTTCGCGAGTAGTGGCAGGTCTTTGAGCAGAGGCTTTAGGGGGAGCTCGATGTATTTGCCGTATCTCCGGGCCGTGCGCACCTGGTCGTGGGTAAGCGGGGCCAGGGGGTTGACCCTAATTATCTGCACCTCTTCTCTATACACGACGACGTTGAACTTATCCCGCCCCCGCGCCTCCGCCCAGTTTATATCCACGCCGCGGACGAAGGGCGCCAGCCGCTCCGTCTCGGCCTCGCGGCGGAGCAAGGCGGCGCGCACCCCCACCTCCCAGAGAGCCCTCTCCACCTCCGGCGTAACCACCGCCAAGTCCCACTCCACAAAGCCGCGTCTAACCACAAAGGCCATCCCTGACTCTTATCTTGAGCCTCACCACGTCGTCTTGTTGCTCCGCCGCCTTTACGACTCCACGGGCAAGAGCTTGTTTGTCTAGGCGTAGGTAGTAGAGGCCTTCGGACTCGCCTACCGAGGCCGGGACCGCTCCACCAAATGCGTTACAGAGTTTAGTCAATACGTCGTCGCAGTCGTTTAGAAACGAGGTGACTAGGTAGATGGGGTTGCCGTGGTGGCCTTCATATATCTCAACAACAAGCGGTATCTCTCCGAAAAAGCGCCGAAGAGCGTCGAAAACTCTCTCGAGACTTTCCGTGGCGTGGATCACTACGCTAATTTCCATAAAACGACACCGCACGTAGCCGTCTGAAGAGTGGTATTAAACATTAGCTGAGAAAATTTAAAAAGGGACCGTAAGAAGGGGCCGTGGCACGGTCGGCGTATAGCTACATGGCCATGTGGTACAGAAAGGTGGGGAGAGAGATACATGAAAGATTAATGCGGAAGCTGTTGATAGAGTGGAGGAGGGCCCCCTCCGTGGTGAGGGTGGAGAGGCCCTTCAGGCTTGAGAAGGCGCGAAAAGTTGGGTACAAGGCTAAGCAGGGCGTGGTGGTGGCGAGGGTACGCCTCATCAGAGGGCCCTTCAACAGGAGGAGGCCCGACTCAGGCAGAAGGCCGAAGAGAATGGGCGTATACGGCATAACTGCGTGGAAGTCCTGGAGGCAGGTGGCTGAGGAGAGGGCGGCGAGGAAGTTCCCAGGGCTTGAGGTGCTAAACAGCTACTGGGTCGCCGACGACGGCATCTACCGCTACTTCGAGGTGATATTGATAGACTGCAACCAGCCCACCATAAGGAACGACCCGCTGTACTCGGGCATATGCGGCAAGGAGGTGCCCAGAAGGAGGATCGCCAGGAGGCTGAGAGAGAGACAGAAGAGACTGATCGAGCACCTAAAGAAAACGCTTCTGCCGAAGTTACAAGCCGAAAAATAATTTTTAACCCTCTTCTTCTGTTTTACCCACCGCGACGGGTTGCCGAGAGCCGCCTCCGGCGGCGCCGTGACGCAACCTGACGTGTCTGGGGCACACTACATCCTCATCTCTCTGAAGAGGTGCCCCACGTAGGCCAGATTAAAGGCACCCCTGCCTCCCAGGCTCAGGTCGTAAAGAAACGCCGCGTTAGTGGCCCTCGCCAGGTTATACATGGCGAACACCCACGGTGCATGTTCCGGCCTGCCCTGCACAAAGACGTAGCGGGGGGCGCCCCCCTCTCCATACATCCACACCTGGAGCCCTCCAAGGTTTATCTTCGACACCTTGCCCTCCGGCCTACAGCCGAAGGTGGCGTAGAGCCTGTCGCGGCCTACTGAGTACTCCAGCTTGAGTTTTCGCCCTGGCGCCTCAAGGCCCATTATAGAGGCGTATACGTCAGCCGCGGCGTACACTCTCTCAAGAGCCCGCATAGGCGTGTAGAGACACCCGCCCCAGGCGTCTCTAAAACTTCCACAGAGCGTGTAGCTACCCCCCACGTAGGGCCTGTATTTGATAGACACCTCTACGAACTGGCCGGTGCGTTCGAGAGGCAGATCTACATCTACGTCGGGTATGGGGAGGGAGCGGTACAGCGAAAGAGAGGCAGACAGCCAGCCGTCGCCGACGACGTAGACGGGCTTGTCGCTTAAAAGCGCCTTTCTCACCTCCTCGAAGTTGAACACGTCACAGGAATCCACAACCACGTCGTAGTTGCCGGAGGGCTGTTGAACTATCTCGACGGCCAAGACGTCTCTTATGAAGTCCAACGTGAATAAAGGCTCAAAGGGAGGCACGTCGAGGAGGGGGTCGGCCGGGTTGGCGGTCTGTATCTCCACCTCCACGCCGCTCTCCCGCAGAAGATAGGCGAGATATGCGGAACCCGCCTCAAGCCCCCTAATCAAGACGCGCCTAACGGCCATGCGCCACGGCGGCCGCCAGCCAAGGCTTCTCCGGCAGAGGCCCGTGCTTCTCCTCGGCGTCCTTTATGGCGTAGAGACGGCAGTCCTCGCCCCGCGGCACCTTGGTGCAGAAGTCGCGGTGTAGCTGGGGGAGGTCTTGCCACACCAGCTTGGCGAGG
>JAEMPK010000004.1 GCA_022759345.1 Pyrobaculum sp.
GTGCGAAACGCATCTATGGACGGTTGGCATATATCCGTCGGCATTTATAAAACGCCGACAAAATGACAACCACCATGTCTCTACACACAAACCAACCCACAAAACCTCTACGAACCCACGACGGGAAAACACCAATACCACGTAAGAAACGTAAAGCCCACACAAACAAGACCTCCATAATCTACAGCTCTTAAAAAGAGAATTGAATGTGGGAACTGCGGCTGTCTCCGTAGCCGTAGATCAAGACATATCTCTTTGCCGGCTGTAGGCCAGGCGCCTAGTTGACTCGTCTGCATTGCATTGGGTGGGAGCGGCGTATACACGACAGCTTTGCCGTCCCCGCTACCGGGGGCTCGTCAAGCTGAGAGATCCGGGGGTACCTCTCTTGTCTCCAGGGCAAGGCTTTGGAGGGGTCTAGGCTAGGTGGAGTCTCAGAGGGGCGGTCCACTGCTGGGCGGAGAGCGAGAATAAGCAGTATCCAGTGTTGTAAAGGAGCGCGGTTTAGGTGTGTATGTATATACCTGGCTTGAGGGGTAGGGCGGCGCGTTTCTTGCCGCCGAGGTCCGGCGCCGCCTTGTCGTCGGCGTCGTAGATCTCCAGTGGGACGCCGAGGGTCTTCTCGAGGTAGGTTTTGTAGGTGTTGAGGGCTTCGAGCTCGTCGAACTTGTCGGCGGCGGCTATCAACGTCCGCATCTCGTCGCCCAGCGTCTTGACCATGTCCACGAGCCGCTTGGCCGCCTGCGGCGGGACGCCGGCCTGCACCGCGGCGCGGACGTCGCCGCCCAGGGCCGCCTTGACCCAGGCGAAGTTTCTGTTGACGTATATCGAGATCTTCTTGGCGGCGGGGCCGAAGGCGGGTATCTTCTTCACGTCCTCGATCAACATGTCCACGTACCTCTTGGCCAGGAGGGCGGCGGGATCCGGCTTGAGCGTGGGCCAGGGGGCCGCAGCGGCGAAGCCGTTGCCGCCCAGCATGGCCCACAGCTCCTCGGCCAGGTGGGGCACCAAGGGCTCCATGGCCACAACCCACGCCTTGGCCGCCTCCTTCGCCAGGGTGGACGGCTTATCCACCATGGAGAGGTACTGGTCGAAGACGGACTTGAGGTTGAAGAGCACCTCCACGGCGGCCTGCCTCACCCTCACCTTTTCGTAGGCCTCTTTAGCCCTCTCCAGCGCGTTGGCGACCTCGGCCAGGAGCCACCGGTCTACCCAAGTGGCGGCGCGGTCCTCCGCCGACTGGGCTATTTTCTGCACTAGGCCGTATATGGCGGCGAGGTGTTGGGCGTTGCGGCGGGCCTCTGCGTCTCTGAAGTCTAGGTCCTGCTCCACCTCGGCCGCCACCGCGAGCGTGGCCCTCAGCGGGTCCGGCCCGTACATCGCCACGGCCTTGTCCAGGGGGAGGACGTTCCTCTTGGACTTGCTCATCTTCTCGCCCTCCCGCAGGACCCAGCCGTTTGCCACAATCTGGCGGGGCCACTTGTCCCTGGGGAATATGGCCACGTGGTTGAAGATGAAGAAGGTGAGGTGGTTGGGTATGAGGTCTTTGCCCGAGTTTCTGGAGTCCAGGGGGTACCAGTACTCGAACTCCTCCCTGATCGCCTTCAGCGCCTCCGGCGGGACGCCGGTCTTCTTCGCCACCTCCCCGGCGTCGCCGACGCCCAGGAGGACGAAGTCCCAGAACTCCTCGGTGAGCTGTTCAGGCTTGAGGCCGAGCTGCCTTATCTTCTTTATCACCGTGTAGTAGGCCATGTATATGGTGGAGTCGCTGAGGCTCTCCACGACCCAGCCCGGGCTCCAGGGGAGCGGCGTCCCCAGGCCCCGGGTCCTGGCGCAGGCCCGCTTATCCAGCCAGTCCACCGTGGCGAGGAACTGCGCCTTGGCGTCGCTGGGGACGATGTTTATCTCCTCTATGAGCTTGCGGGCCGCCTCCTTCCACTTTGGGTCGCCGTAGTTCAGGAACCACTGGTCCTCGAGGACCTTCACCACGATCTCGGTGCCGCAGCGGCAGTACACAGGCTTGTTCATTATGTCGTACATGACCCCGCCGAGGCCCGACTCCACGAGCCACTTGGATATGAACTCCCTCGCCTCCCTGACGGGCCTCCCGGCGAAGTACATCTTAAAGACGGCGCGGACCATGGACCTGGCGGGCTCCGGCAGGTGGCGGGCGACGAGGTCGGCCACGTCCTCCCGCATCACGCCGCGGCTGTACTCGGCGGAGTAGACCTCCTTGGTGGCGTCTTCGAGGGCGGGGTCGTCCTGGCTCTTTATGCGCATCCTCTCCACCACCTCTTTGGCCGGGTAGTCGCCGTAGCCCTCCACCCTTATCAGCGGGATTAGGCGCTCTACGCCCAGATCTCTGAGGGCGGCGTAGTCGTAGGGGGCGTGCGCCGGCACGGACATGACGACGCCGGTCCCCACCTTGGGGTCGACGAAGCGTGCGGCGTAGATCTCCACCCACTCCCCAGTGACTGGGTTCTGCACCCTCCGCCCAACGAACTCGCGGCCTTTGGCCTCTCTGATTACCTTCACCGAGGTCTGGAAGGAGAGGCGGTAGGCCCCGTCTCTGCTCAGCACCATCCGCCGGCCGTCCACCTCGGCCACCACGTAATCAGCCTCAGGGTTTATCCAGAGGTTGGTGACGCCGGGCACCGTCTCCGGCCTGAGGGTGGCGGCGGGGTAGATGAGCCCCTCCCCGTCGGCGAAGTGTATAAGCGTCCACTGTCCGATGTCCGGCTCCTTGTCGTCCTTGGTGTCGTGGGCGCCGACGGGCATCTGGTGCCGGGGGCACCAGCCCACTGGGTGGCGGCCCCTCACCACCAGCCCCTTCTTCCTCAGCTTCTCGAACTGCCACTGGATGAACCGCTGGTATTCGGGGTCTATGGTGGTGAACTCCCGGGTCCAGTCTATGCTGAGGCCGAAGGCCTCCATCGCCTTTTTGGACTTGAGGTGGAAGTACCGAGCCAGGTAGAGCGGGTCGCCCATCTTCTTGATCTCCTCCTCAGGCACGTCGTATATCTCCATGTACTCACCAATCACCGTCTTGTCCCCCGCCGCGATGACTTCGGCTATGGTGAGGATGGGCGTCCCGGTGTAGTGGAAGCCCATGGGGAATAGGACTCTGCGGCCGAAGTGTCTGTGGAACCGCGCCAACACGTCGGCGATTAGGTACGTCCTGCCGTGGCCTATGTGGATGGCGCCGTTGGGGTAGGGGTAGGCGGCCGTGATGAAGAACTTGGGCGTCCCCGGCGACGGCTCGGGCTCAAAGACCCGGGCCTCCCGCCACCTCCTCTGCCACCGCTCGGCGAGCTCTATAAAGAGACGCATCAACTCGCTCATGTGGTCGAAATGCAAGCTTTATTAAAACATTTAGCACAGCGCTGGGCTACGTCTCGTAGATGTAGACCCTGAGTCTGCGCTCGTGCGCCACGAGCCGCAGGCCCGGCACCTCCCACATATACGAGACGACGTATGTGCCGGGCCTCAGCTCGTTTCTGAACTTCTTGGCGAGTTCGGCGTTTACCGACGGCCACTGGAAGATGTAGACCACGTCGGCGTCGGAGAGCGGGGTTTTGAACATGTCGCCGTAAATCACTCTGCACCGGCAACGGATTCTGCATATCAACCACCTCAGCGGGTCCAGCTCCACGCCTATGGGCACGGCGCCTAGGCGTCTGGCTATGAGGAGGACGCGGCCGTAGCCGCAGCCGAGGTCGTAGACCCTCTTCCCGGCGACGCCGATGCGTCGAAACGCCCACTCGGCGGCCTCGGCGCTGGAGGTGCTGTAGGCCCCGCCGCGCCTCGCCACGTAAGGCCAAAGGAAGTGGAGAACCGCCGCAAGCGCGGCGGCGACAAGCGCAACAAGCCAAGTCACCGCCTCCGCCTAACCACGAGACCTGTGTCTCTCAGCTCGACCACCTCCACGGAGTCGCCGGGCGCGCAGTCTTCGCAGTAGGCCCTCCAGTAGACGCCCTCTATCTTCACCAGCGCCCAGCCACCTCCCTCGACCTCGGCCACTACGCCTCTTCGGCCCACCACTGAGGTCGAAGGCGGGGGCCTCTTTCTGATGTCCCGCATCGACTTGAGACCCGCCGCCACTGCCAAGAGGTAGATAGACAAGAGGGCGCCCCCCACGGGGTATCCTACCCACGGCGGGATCCGCCCCAGCGCGGTGAACAGCACCACGAGCCCGCCTATGAGCCCCAGGAAAGACGTCGAAATTACGACGTCCACGTCTCTCTAGGGACGCGGGTATAAAAACGACTCCGCCGGGGATGTGCGCCCCTCGGAGGGGGCGTTTTCACAGCCGCCCACACGGCGTCTCGACACCCCACGCCTGGGGCTGAACAAAAGTAGCCGCAATTTAAAATAAATTCTCCGGAAAACATATAAACAAGTACTATCTGAGGCACATGCTTGACAATTTGAAGGTTCAGATCCTCAAGAAGATAGCGACGCAGGGCTACGTCACCGCGACCGAGGTCGTGAAGGAGTTGGGCATTAGCTGGGGCGCGGCGCAGTGGCACCTCTTCTGGCTTGAAAACAACGGCTACATAAAGTCGGCAAATGTAGGCGGCACGACGATATATTTACTTAACTGCGCAAATGTACTTAAAAAGCTAGAGGCTGTGGAGGCTAAGCTAAGTAAACAGACGAAGTCCCACTAAGGATACCACCAGTAATACTGCCAGTAGTAGGTAGGTCTTCTACGTCTGTATATGAGGGCCGTGGCGGCCCCGGCGAGGAAGCCTCCGATGTGGGCGAAGTAGGCCACGCCGCTTACATTTCCTGGGCTCAGCAACTCGGCGAAGCCGTAGAAGAGCTGGTACAGGAACCAGAACCCTATGTAGGCCCAGGCGGGGACCTCGATAAGCGTTATGACGATGAAGAAGGTCAGCGTCAAGATGCGGGCTCTTGGATACAGCACGAAGTATGCCCCCAAAACGCCGCTTATTGCGCCGGAGGCACCCACCGCGGGAATATACATGGGGTTACCCACGGGGCCCGCGGCCCCCATTAGGGTAGCCTCAGTTGCAGACGCCCAGTAGTGGACGAAGGCCGCGGCGATCCCCCAGAGGAGGTAGAGGAGGAGGAAGCGTAGGTGGCCGTAGTGATCCTCCACGTTGTCGCCGAAGACCCAGAGGTATATCATGTTGCCCACTATGTGCAGAAGGCCTCCGTGTAGAAACATGTGGGTGACCCAGCGGTATGGTTGTTCCCACGCCAAGGCGGGGACGAAGGCGTATTGAGCCACCAGCCTGGGGTTTATGAGCTCGTAGATGAACACCGCGACGTTGACAAAGACGAGGGCTTTGGTGACGACTGGGTATGTGGAAGTTGGGTTTATGTCACGTATCGGAAGAGCCACGCCTCACCCTCCCACGGCTTTAAAAACGTTACCCGTGGCGGTAGTGGATGAACCGTTTATTTATCTCCTCCCAGTCTTGAGGGCTGAGACGCCACCCGGCGGCTGCGGCGTTTTCCTCCACGTGCCGCAGGGCGCGGACTATTGGAACTACGTTTGGCACAGAGATTAGCCAATTCAACGCCACCTGGGCCGCAGACTTTCCGTACTTGGCGCCGACCGACGCCAAGTAGGGGTCGAGAGGGAGAGGAGGTCTCTCTCTAGGGGGGTAGGCGAGGTATAGGAGGCCCAACTTCTGGACCAGGGGCAACACGTCCAACTCGTCTCTCCTGTACATGAGGCCGTAGGTTCTCCACCACGGCGGGCTCTATCCTCCTGGCGCAGGTCAGCGCCGCCTCTAGCCGTCGGCCGGAGACGTCGCTTAGACCGTAGTAAGTAGCCAATCCCTTGGCCACCGCCGCCTCGAGCGACTTAACCACGTCGCATATGTCGGAGTCGGCGGGGATCCAGTGGTTCACGACCACCGTGGGGAACCGCTTAAGCCTCTCCCGAGACGCGTAGAGCCGCCCAGCCACCTCATCTGCTGTAAACCTAGGCGGCTGGACCTTAGTTACTATAAACAAGTCGTCGAACCCAGCGCCGGCGATCCCCACAAGCATCTCCGCTCCTGCACCGACGGCTTTTTAGGAATGTCTTCCTTCCGCGTGGAGAACGGCCATGTTTTGCGTTCCTCCTGTGAATTCCGCCTGTTGAACGGCGGCCGGGGGCCGGTTGCGCGTTGACCCGCCGGCTGTTCCGCCTCAGGCGGCTACGGACGACTTGTCAGAAGCCACTTCTCAAGGCCTCTGGCGCCTCTCGCCGCCCTCTCGGCCGCGTGCTTCACCTTAGGCGCCAGTCTGCGGGGATCTTCGCCGAGTGCCTCGGCGAGTTTATACGCAATGGAGAGGAGGTGGCCGGGGTCTAGCTCTGCCTCGAACGTTCCCAGTGGGGTCTGTAGCCTAAGCCTTCCTCTATATACATACGCCTCCACCGGGCGGAGATCCCCCGTCATGTCTAGAAGAGCTACGCCGCGTTCTCCCAGCGCGTACACCACCTTGGTCTTCCCGTCTTCGCGCCTCGCCCACTTCAAGACCCCCAGCTGCAGAGCCGCCTCCAGCACCGCAAAGGCGTAGTTGCCCCAACGTCTATAGAGATGCCAAAAGGCCACCTCTCCTCCCAGCCCCCTAGCCGTCTCAGCCGCCTTGAGCAAGTCGCCTGCGTTGACAAAGCCGTGTGTAGTCATGAGACGAGCTCCAAGGCGCGGAGTTTCCACAGCCTTCTTACATACTCCACGGCGGCTCTTCTCACCTCCTCCACGTCGGCTGGCCTCGGCCACCTGCCCAGCGCCAGCCAGGGGACGTAGACGACGCCGTCGCCAGGCAGGTAGAACACGTCAACTGGGTCGCAACTACATCTTTTGGCAAAGTAGCTAGCCGCGACGTGGAGAGGCGTCGTCTTCTTAACTTCGGCAAGTCTCCGCCTCCACACCGCCTTGTATACAAACAACTGCTCAGGCGGGGCCTCCAGCAACGCCTCAACTGCCACGCGTAGCGGGTCGCCGCCCTCCACGGCGGCGCGCACCACGTCGCGGTACCGAAGCCTCACGGCCAGGGGGAGGTCATGCGGCCTCAGGAGTCCGCCCTTCACCTCCAGCTCGCCGGCCCTTAGCTTGACGTAGTTCTTCTCAGCGACGCCGCCGCTTCTGGCCGGCGCTAGCAGGAAGACGTCCCAGACCCCCTTCAGCTCTAGTCTAAGCCCCTCAAGCGTCTCGGCCCAGCGGAGCACGTCGCCGACGCGGTCCTCCTCGACGTATATAGAGTCCGTATCGCCGTAGATGGGCGAAAAAAGCCTCCAGGCCTCGTCGAAGAGACGGGCGGCCTCGGCCCTAACTGCGAGAAGACACGGCTCGCATATCATCCCCCACCCCGCCTTCCCCCACGCCCCTATGCCTGCGTTCATAAGCCACTTAAGCGCCTCAGACTCCCACCTATCCACAGCCCCGAGCCTCCTCTTCAGCCACCTGCCGATGACGTCGGCCACGGGGCCCCCGTCGAAGCAGAACCTGCCCAGCAGGCCGGCCCTTAGGCCGGAGGCGCAGGGCCTAGCCGTGGTGGGGTCAACGCCGTACTTCACCACAAGCGAGGGGAAGAGAGATTTGAAGTCCAGCTCAGCCACCCGTCTGTAGACCCCAGGCGCCCTGCCCCTAGCCGCGTCGAGATACGGCATGTCGAAACTCCGCCGCGAGTCCTCAACCACGTAGCCCCTCTTCTCCGCCTCGAAGTGGAAAACCGCCTCCGCCAGCGCCGCCACAGAGTTGGTCTCAAAGACCTCCAAAATGGCGTCCACCCCGACCCCCGTCACGGAGGCGAAGGCCTCTAGGAGGCGCACCGCCTCCGCCGCGAGGGCGTAAATGGCGTCCAGCACATCGTCGGGATCCCTCCTCCACGCCTTGAGGAGCCACCCGTCGCCGAATCTCTCCGCGGCCTCTATCCAGAGCCCCCTCCTGTAGAGCAACCTCAAGTCCACCAAGACGCCTCCGCAACGCGGCCGCTGTCCCCAATACGCCACGTACCGCGCAGGCGGGCAACCTACCCCACGCTCCTCCCCCATTCTCCACCTCCACACGCCGTCTGCGGCGTAGACGGCGGCGACCTCGCCCCCCAGCTCCAGCCTCCTAACCCCCTCTAAATAACTACGCACAGACCGCGGGATGTAAGACTGCGCCACTTTGTAGCCCTTAGACACCAGCTTCGCCCTAAGCGGCTCCCAGCGCCTGGCCGGCTCGGCGACCCGCCACACCGCGCCGCTGAACTCGGCGTATACAAGCCCACGCCTCACAAGAGGCACGAGGTCAACCCTCTCAGCCTTTACAGGCGGCCTGGGGCCAATTACATACATAAAAAACCGTATTCTGGATATGTATATCGATACAGCTAATAATAAGCACAGAAGAGAGAGTACATTGAAAATAAACGCTCCAGCGGAGCCCCCAATCAACCATCTTTGAAAAATACGAAATCAGACGCCAACCGCCCCTCCCAAGGAGTCGGCTCTACGCCTGACGCCTACGGCTGTGGACATGTGTCGGCTCCGCATAGCAAATTACGTTTTCATCGCTCGCGCATTGCACCTGAGGAACACGCGCCTGCCTCGTCGTGTTGATGCTGGGACTGTTTACGTTCTGTTTAGTCTCCCTTGCCGCGTGTGCCGTTGAGGAGGTGGCTGCTGTCGCAGTAGGCGCCGGGGGTGTTCAGCTGGAGGAACTCCTCGCGGCATATGGTGAACTGGAGGCCGTGTTTCCGGGCGGCTTCTGCGGCGAACTCCAGCACTTTTCTCCGGTAGCTCTCGGGGGCGTACCACTGGCCGTGGAAGTACTTACCCTCTTGGAAGTAGAGGCGGCGCCAAAGGGGCGCCTTGTCTGGGAAGGCGGCGGCGAGCCTGGCGAAGTTGTCCCGCTTGGCTTTGTAGGTGCTTGCCACCAGCTGGACGGCCCCGGCCTCCGCGGCGGCGTCGACCACCTCGGCTATGTTCTCCTCGTCGTCTGTGAGGTAGGGCACTATGGGGTCTAGGCGTATCGCCACCGGTATCCCAGCCTCGGCGAGGCGTCTAGCCGCCTCGACCCTCCCCGCCGGCCTCGGCGCCTTGGGCTCCAGCGCGGCCGCCAGCTCCTCCCTCAGCGTCGTCACGGTTAGCTGCACCGCCACGGAGCCTCTGTGGCGCCGCAGTATGTCTAGGTCTCTCAACACCAGCGGCGACTTCGTCGTTATGACCACTCTGTAGCCCCTCTCCAGGAGGATCTGCAGAACCCTCCTGGTCAGCCCCAGCTGGGCCTCCGGCGGCGTGTAGGGGTCTGAGGAGTTGGAGAGCGCCACCACGGCGCCTCTGGGTATCTTCTCGAGGTCTTTCCTCACCTTCTCCAAAAGCCCCTCCTTAGGCCTTGGGTTGAAGGCGTCAGGGATGTAAGACGTTATGTAGCAGTACAGGCAGCCGTGGCCGCAGCCGGTGTATGGGTTCAGGCCGTACTTAAAGGGACAGGTACAGAGGGGGTTCTGCCAGGGGTCAAACGGCCGCACCACGCTGAGACTTATGCGCACAGAAAGAGAGCGAGTCTAAGATAAATCATTTAACGTCGGCCGCCACCTTGACGTACCCGCATTCGAGCATCTATGCCGGAAAATAAGGAGAGCTGGCAAGTCTTTGGACTGTCTCGGCCTGTTTATGGTCTCGCGTTAGCAAGACGCCGCGTCTCTCGGCTTGGGCTACAGGTTGTCGTAGACTGATTTATGGGACGTGACTAGCGCTCTCTGTATGTGTCGTTTTCCACTTCCTAAGCCCACTAACTCTCCAGAGAGCTCTATTGGGGTGAAGTGCTGAAGCGATGTGGATGCCCCTTAGGCAGTGACTCATGTATTATGTATACATGTTTTTTATTTCGGTTGATGTCGTGTTACATGGGTTTCAAGACTGGGATTCAGCCTATTGACGAGCAGATTCCCGATGGGATTCCTGCAGGTTACGTAGTGCTCATCGAGGGATTTTTAGGCGTCGGCAAGACCTTCTTCGCATCTGCCATGGCGGCCACGGCGGCGAAGGCCGGCGCGCCGGTGCTTTTCTTCGCTATCGACGCCTTGGCGGACGAGGTGGTGGATGATATGCAGAGGAGGGGCGCTCCTCTTGATAAGCTGGTGGTGGTGGACGGCTTCGCGGCGCCTAACGAACGCTATTCGAGACTTAAGCCGTCTATGAAACACCGGCTTGAGACGCCAGACGCCTTCGCCTTGATGAACAAGCTGGTGGAGTTCGTCGGCGAGTTCAAGGGAGGCGTCGTGGTGGTTGATTCTCTTAATGAGGTCGTGATGAGGAGCCCTGGCTCCGCGCTCGACCTCTTCCGCGCCTTTAAGATCTTCGCCAGATCTACCGGCTCTATCGTGGTGGCCACTGCGCATACAGACGTGGAGGAGGTCTACGGCGTGTTGGCCACGGCGGAGCATCTGGCCGACGTCATTATTCAGATCGAGGTGGATCCCAACCTAGAGGAGATGGGCCTCTACGTGCGGCGCATGAG
>JAEMPK010000020.1 GCA_022759345.1 Pyrobaculum sp.
CACGTACCCCAAACCCCCTCAACCACTCAATCTGCCTCACCAAGATGGGCTTCCCACCCACCGGCAACAGCGGCTTAGGAACCTCCGAAGTCAAAGGCGCAAGCCTCTTACCAAACCCACCAGCCAACACAACCGCCTGCATAGGCGAAGGCAGGCTCCGCTATAAATAGTTTGGTCACTAAAGCAAAATATATAATTTAGCAAATGCGGAGATGCCCATGATAATACATACATCTCAGTTGCACTTAATAGAAGACATCGAGGGTATGTTGGAGAAGTACAAGGTAAAGCCCGTGGCGATTAGAGGCACAAGGCTGAATTTCTACTGGCCGCCGCAACCCACCGGCGTCCCCATAAATCTGTTGAAATACTTCCCGCCCGACATGTACGTCGTATTCCGCGGAAAAAACAACTTAATAGTAGTGCCGTGAAGTCTCTCCAGAAGAAGAAAATAGTCGATCTACCGCTTCCTCCAGAGATAAAGGAGGTATTAACCAAGGTGCTGGGTCCTAACGAGGAGGTCTACGTAGAGATTCTAGGCGGGAGGATTAGAGTGATCCTATGATCGTGGTTAGATCCACCAACATAGAGAGAGTGATATGGCACGTCCGGTCACTACTGCCGCAACTGGAATCCACCCCCATCACCCTAGCCCGTAGACAAGTGGGCAACTACGTCATAGGACTAGGCACACTGGGCTACCTCTACACTGCTCTCTCTTCAGTCCTCGAGACTCTCGTAGAGGCTGGAAAAATGGCGAACGATCTAAAGTTGAGAGACTACACAGTCGTCATAGGGCCAGAGGAGAGCTACATCACCACAACTCCGCTCTCCGAGGTAATACCACCTCTGCCGCCGCCAAAAGAAGTGCCGCCGTTGCCCAAAGAAGACGTCGCCCTAAACACCTTCAAATGCCCGGACCTGACCCCTGGCATGGTTAAGTTCTGCGTAGACAACGTAGAAATTGCCTACTTCTTGTCGCGATGATGCTCCTCTCCCTCTCGGAGCTAGAGACCCTCTTGACCTCGCTGAGGGAATACGCCGAGAAATATAGAGTAAGCAGACCGGCGCTGGAGGCGCTGGAAGAACGGTGGCTTAAGTTCCAAGAGCTCGCCTTCGCCTTCGGCATTGAGCTGAAGCCTGCCGAGGGCGTAGAGTTCTACGCCGGGGGTCCTTTGCCGGATAACGCCGAATTTGTAAGGAAGCTAGACCGTATGATTACTACAGTGAAAAAACTGAGAGAGATATATGGAGATGTTAAGGTTCTCGTAGATCTTGACCTATCGATAAGAAAGATAATCCTAAAGATATAGATTTAAATCAGAGAAAACTTTAGTTCTATGCCATTGATAAAACGTAGAGAGCTCCCTCTAAGAGTTGCAGATATTATGGTTAAAGAGGTGGTGACTGCGAAGGAACACGACAAGATAAGAGACGTGGCTATTCGCATGTACGAGAAAAAGATCGGTAGCGTGGTGGTCGTAGACGACGAGGGGAAGCCGATAGGCATAGTCACTGAGAGAGACATGGTCTACGTAGTCGCGCGGGCGCTCCCCCCTGACACACCTGTGTGGATGGTCATGACGGAGAACCCCGTTGTGATAAATGAAAACGCCCTGGTTACAGAAGCCATGGAGAAGATGCGTGTACAAAACATTAGACATCTGCCTGTGGTAAACGCCGAAGGCAAATTAGTGGGCATGATATCCTTTAGAGACATAGTGGACTTCACCGCTGTGTTGATGTCTCTCACTAAATGAGGTACCTCCTCATAGCGGAAAACCCTGGTTTTTCCGTCTCGCACAGAGAAGAACTCTTACGTAGGTTGAGAGCTGTGTTGCCGGTCATTGCCGTGAGGATAGCCACTGGGCACGTCGAAGTTGATGTAAAGACCGACGACTTGGAGAAAGCTGTAACTGACGTGGAGAAGGTCGTGGGGAAGGTCCTGGAGGTGGTCGACATAACCTTTGAAGACGTAGGCGGCGGGGTGGAGAGATACGTCGACTTGTTTAATAGAGAGAGGTTTTGGGAGGCTCACAACGCCTTGGAGGGGCTCTGGAGGAAAACTAGAAACGCCACGTTGCAAGGTCTCATAATGTTGGCAGCCGCGTTTGTGAAGCTACAGGAGGGCCAGCCGGATAAGTTCGAGAGAATGTTGAAGGAGGCACTCCACCTGTTGAAAGAAGATGTAGGGTGTATAAAGATAGGGCGGCTCCTGGAAGAGGCGGAGAAGGCGTTGCTGAAGAAAAGACCTTTCAAAATAGAATGTCCTTAACCCTAGCCACTAGCGCAGGTAGCACCTCCTCTACCTTCCCCCTAAGTATATAATCTGCGAAGAAGTCGTAGAAAGTCTCGTCGGCGTTTATAATCACCAACTTCGCCCCACGTTTCTTAGCGATGATCGGTAGCTGATTGGCGGGATACACAGCCAGAGAGGTGCCCACTGCTAGAAAAACCTCAGCCATCTCGGCAAGCATAAAGGCCTCTCTCAACGCCTGTTGTGGAAGAGGTTCGCCGAAGAAAACCACATCTGGCTTCAAGACGCCTCCGCATTTGGGACATCTAGGCGCACCGGCAGTCCGCCACCTCAACGCCTCTGTAAGGGGGTATCTTGTGCCGCATTTGACACATACGGCGTCTCTCAGCGCTCCGTGTAGCTCAATCACGTTTCTACTACCCGCCGCCTGGTGTAGCATATCTACGTTTTGCGTAACTACGGCGCACAATTTCCCCAGTTTTTCAAGCTCAGCAAGCGCATAGTGTGCCGGGTTTGGCTTCACGTCAAAGGCCGGCAGTAGATACTGTACAAACAAGTCCCAGACCTCGTCGGGGTTCTTATAGAAGTAACTTACGTCAAACTTCTCAGGGTCAACAACTCTCCAGACTCCCCGCGGCCCTCTGAAGTCGGGGATCCCGCTGGCCGTGGAGACACCCGCCCCCGTGAGAGCTACTGTGCA
This sequence comes from Pyrobaculum sp., assembly GCA_022759345.1. Lineage (GTDB taxonomy): Archaea > Thermoproteota > Thermoprotei > Thermoproteales > Thermoproteaceae > Pyrobaculum. Next base: position 2,958 of record JAEMPK010000020.1, read on the forward strand.
ACTAGACCTTGCGATGAGTGAGGCAACCTCGTCGAGGTCTTCAGTTGAGAAATCCACCTCCATACAGAGTAGAGCCAGTAGAAATATAAAAATCCCACTGTAACAAGACTTATAATTACGTAAAACGTAGCGCTGAAAGGTCTAAAACCGACTGCCCCGGTGGCGACTCTCACGAGATAGAGGTCGCGGGTGAACACGTCGATGAGATATACCCACGCCACGAACCAAACCAGCGCCAGCGCTATTACCCCCAGAGCCAAAGCCCCGACGCCCAAGAACCTACCCACCTCCTCAGGTCCTGTAATCTGCACCTCTCCAGGCATAACTGCGGGAAAAAGAGACGTGAGCTGGAGCCAGAGAAACGCCGAGAGCAACTGCAAGCCTATCCCCGACAGCACGAAGAGCCAGATGGCGGCTGTGTACTCCGCGCCAAGCCAGACGCCGGCAAGCCGGTCCCAATAGGCGTTTTTCAGATCTTCCAACTCACGGTATATACGCGTAAGCACGACGCCGATAAGCGCTACGGAGGCCACGCCAGCCGCCGCGGAGGCCGTTGTTTGCCCGGCGATGCTAAGCCCCAGAGAGGCGGCGTGGAGGATCAACGCGGCGTATATATACGGGGTCATGCATATTAACGCAGGCGGTGGTATATAAGAGTGACGAGGATGAACCCCACCGACTAGTGACGAGGTCGTTGCTCGCCGATGAGTCTCACTCTCTTGGGCTTGGGGATGTCCGGCCTAAGCTCAAGCACCTTATCGCCGTAGCCGCAGATAGGTCTCTCGTCAAGAGGCACCCCGCCGGCCCATCCAGTTACAGCCTCGCCGCTTATCCAGACGATGACCAAGGGAAGCCTAGTGTTCTTCATCCAGAAGCAGTAGGTGTCATTGCGGGGGAATAGAAATATCATGCCTACGGCGCCGACTCCCCGGGGGTCGTATGACGAGACGTTCATGTAACCTAGCGTCCACCTGACCTCGTTGTCAGCCACATACACAGAGTAGGTCACTCCGTCTAGGGAGGCCCCGGCGATAGAAGAAAAAGGAGAGATTAACAAAAAGAGAGTAGGCAGAATCAGCTGTACAACCATTTCTCAACCCAGCTGTTTATGAGTTTTTCCATCTCGCCGCTTTGCAACATGTTGTAGATCACAGAGTCGATCTCAATTTTGAGGTCGCTGGCGCAGATAGGCATGGCTACTGCGCTGTAGCGGACTCCCACGCTGTAGACTTGCTCAAACTCGGGATACCTTTTCACTATGGCTCTCCCCACCACGCCGCCTACCACGATCACGTCTAGGTCTCCCTTACGCAACGCCTCTACCATGTATGGGTAGACCTTGTCGTATCTTACAATCTTGGAGTAGTTTCCCAAGGTCTTCACAGCCCAGTCCTCTTGTACCGTGCCCACCTGTACGCCCACGGTCTTGCCTCTGAGGTCGTCTATAGTTCTGATGTTAGCCCCTCTTCTGGCGATGACGACGGAGGAGTCCACTTGATACGGTATAGAGAAGAGCACCTGTTTTTCTCTTTCAGGCGTTATGGCCATATCCGCTATGACGATGTCTACGTCGCCTCTTTTCACCGCCTCGATGAGCGCCGAGAACTTCATGTCTCGCACCTCAAGGCCTACGCCGAGTCTCTCTGCGATTTTTCTGGCTATGTCTACGTCTATGCCCACTATCTTTCCATCTTCCACATACTCATAAGGAGGCCAATCGGCTGAGGTGCCCACCACGAGCTTCCCCCTTTTCTTAATCGTGTCGACAGAGACGGGGCAGGTCTGTTGTTGCACGGCGGCTGGTTGTTGAGGCTGTTGAGGAGTAACTATGGCTATAATCAAGGCGCCTACAAGAACGCCCACGAGGAGACCTAATATGAATTTATAGTCCATAATAGTCGTTAGGTAGGTAATTAAATGTTGAGGCTCGGTCGGCTTGAACGGTGAAGAGGCTAGACGACACTGAAACTTCTAGTAGCCGGTGACGACGGGATTTTAACTAAAGGTCTTATAGGTCACTGTGTGGGAAACAACGTGAAGGCATATATAGTGACTAGAGAACCGTCAAAATGGCCTGGAGATGTAAAAGTGCTTTATGTTCCGTTTATTGATGAAGACGTGTTGTACCTCTTTGACGAGAAGAGGGGATTTATAGAAATCAGGGGCCGCGACAAGATCGCTGAGTTTATTGTAAGGCTGAGAAACGAGAGGTGAATTTTTCAAGTTGTTGAAAGAACTTTTCTAAATCCTCCTCTACGGTGCCCACCCCAGGGTCGAAGGGAGAGTCCATGCCTGGCACTTTATCCTCAGGCGGCCAGTAGATAAACAGTCTCTTATGTGCCGTGTTGGTGGCGTACATAATCTCGCTAAACACGCCCCGGTGGAAGAGCTTCTTCATAAAGGGGCGGTAGACCGCTACGGCGTCTGACTGGAGGATAAATCGGAAGTCTTTAAACTTAATTAAGTTGTCTATGTCGGCGAGGACCTCCTCCACCTGGTCTGCTGGAATCTCCATGGGATACAGCTCAGGCTCATCCTCTACAGCTGGCTTCACATCCTCTGGAAGAAGCCATCTACTTCCAGCCTCTACGACCTTCACATCGCCTCGTCTTTTTGCTGTTCTAAGCACTCTTTCGTCCATAGTTAGGGGATCGAAGGCGCAGAACCTCTCGTGCATGACCCTGCGGAAGTTATCTATCTCCCGCCTAGACTCGTGTTCGTCTCTCACAAGAGTTATGGGAAAGGAGAGATAAAACCTCGGCTTTGCGCCTTGTAACGCAATGCCGTAGATGGTCTTCGGCGGGTGTTTTACGGCAATCACGACGTTGGGGACGCCGATAGCCTTGGCGATTGTGTCGCCGAGAAGTATAGAGGCGGTACGCCAAGCGAACACATCTTTCAGCCTGAGTCTCGCGCCGGTCTTCTCCCGCTCTTCTCGTATCTGTATCCTCCGCCAGATGACGTGCGCCTCCTCTATCAACGTCAATAACATATCAGGTCTAAATGCGCGGAGGATGGCGATGTCAATGGCGGGGAAGAATCTGCTTTTGCGGAAATAGGGGAGGTTCATGAAGAGAAGGGCGTGTTCCGGCGCCTCCTCCTCAGCCCTACCTATGGCCTTGGCCGCCGCCTCGCGCCAGACGCGTTCTTGCCAGAAGTAGTCGTCGCTGTCGAGGAAATTAACCCAGTCAACCTCTTTTCTTAGTTCGTCTTCGACAAAATAAATCCCCAGCCTTCCACGGCCCTGTCTTTTGTGAAAGGCGTCTAGGGAGGTTGCGAGCGCTCTCATATTGACGCCAGTTGTGCCTATGACTATGACACGCATAAGTAGGCGGTAGAATATATATATATACGATACGCGGTTTATTCTTGTGAAGATGTGCGAAATACTGGCGAGGTATCTCGTGGAGATAGTGGCAGGCGCACGCGGCAACGTAGTTAGCTTCGTAGTCGGCGACGTGGCGCGGTGGGCCGAGACAAAGATGAGGCCAAGCCGATCGGTGGTGTTTAAAGTAGCCAACATGGCTGAGGCTCTGCTCGCCGCTGGCTACTTAGAGAAGATAGGCAAGAAGTACATCCTGCGGAGAGACACGCCGCTGTGGGTGAAGGCACAGGCAGGCGACGTAGAGGGGCTTTGCGATATTATCGAAAGCGCGTTGTTCAACTACACAAAAGTAGTGAAGTAGGTCTCTAACTTGGCATTGTGGCTGAAACAGATAAATAACATGGCATAGGGAAGTCTGCGTGTGGTTCGTCGTGGGGGTTTTGCTAAACGTCGCCGCCTTTATTTTATGTATGCTAGGTCAAATGCTGATAGCCACGCCTACCTACCTAATCAGCTTGGCGCTTCTCTTCTTCGGGAGACGAGAAAAAAGAGAAAAGAAAGAAGAGAGGCAAGTTGAGTCGAGGCGGGAGCTCACTCCCGAAGAGATCAAAAAGAGACCGACTTCGGCGCCTGAGATATGAAGAAGGTGCTTTTCCTCTCGGGGACCAAGGGAGGCACTGGAAAGACCACTCTAGCCTTAAACTCCGCGGTGTTGTTGGCGTATCTATGGAGAGACGCAGCTCATTACCCCGTGGCTTTTATAGACCTCACGCCGAATATGGGAACCGCGGCCTTAATACTCCTCGGGGACCCCCTCGCGGCGTTGGGTAGACCCTCTATCTCAGACTATGTGGCTGGGAGAGTTGCAGACCCCTTAAGAACTTTCTACATCAGGAGGTGGAACACCGAAAGAGGCGTCTTCCAACTAGTCTTCACGTACATGGCGCAAGACGTCCCGCTGACGAGGCGGCATCTGGAATATGTGATACAGACGGTGGAGTCCCGTCTCAAGCCTAAGGTGCTCTTTTTCGACGCGCCCCCCCTCTCGGCGGGCAGCCCTCTTGCGGGGCTTGTGGACTACGTGGTGCCTGTGGTGACTCCAGACGTCTCCTCCCTCGAAACCACAAAGACCTATGTGGAGATGGTAGGCGGCAAGAGGCTCAAGCCGGTGTTAAACATGTACATACCTGAGTACTCTATAAGTGTGGTCCACGGCATGCCTTGGGAGCTCGTGGTGGAAAAGACGTTTGGCGAACGACCACACGTAATACCCTTTGACAAACTTCTCCAGGCGGTGCGGCAAGCACTAGAAATAGAGGTACTGAAACTGAAGCCGGGAGAGTCGCCTGGGGTTAAGGCAATTGTGGAGTATGCCCGCTACCTCTCCACTACGCTTGGGTAGCGGCGGCGCAACGCTCCACTTCATGAAGCACTAATGACAATGCCTTAAGGCTCCTCACCATGTATGCTCTGCAAGGTACAGATTCCGTCACTTCTCTTTTCGAGTAGCGACCTGATCGGTCCACCAGCACAGCGCCGTAGCCCGCCATCAATGCGCCGAGGAAATCCTCGTAGAAGTCGTCTCCCACGTGGAGGTAGACGTCGGGCTCCGCGTCTCCCAGCAGAAGCATTTTGGCGGCTTCGAAAACCTGGACGGAGGGCTTAACGTAGCCTATGTCGTCGGCGTATAGTTGCAGATCCACGAGTTGCGATATGCCGAGGCTCTCCAGTAGCCTCCTCGTGGCACGGGACCGCCAGAACAAGACGTTGGAGATTATGCCGACCTTGTAGCCCTCGGCCTTAGCCAGCTTTATAGCCTCTATGGCGTCTTCAAATGGCGACACCTCGAGGCGGGAGACTGCGTCGTCCACGGCGTCTTGCACTTGGTGGACGTCGAAAAACACTCCTATCCCCCTGTCGCGTAGCTGTTTATACATGTCGAGGAGCGTGTATATGGGAGGCACCACCTCGTGCTTCTCCCTACGTGCCAGCTTCATCTTCCGCCGCTCATCGTTGACAAGGGCCTGGACCGTCTGGTGAGGTAGCCTTCCGCCGAGGGCCTTATGGATTGCGTCAACAACTGTTTTTATAGCTGGCTCAATTGGTATAAGCGTGCCCCACACGTCAAATGTCGCCATCTTGCTACTCACGGCATTGATAATCCTCGCCTATAAAAGCATCTCTGCCATCTCTGTGGAGCCTGGCTTCGTGAACGCCTTAACATATACCAACCTCACTATAAGAGGCGCTACTAAGGTGCAGGCGGTGGAGGGCGCAGTCGTCGACTTCAACATAACGCGCGGCGACGCCATATACCTCGGCTTGAAGCCGTTGCGGCTGGAGGGCAACGTGGTGTTGAGGGTGGACAACCAGACCATCTGGCTCGGGATAGGCCAAGCCTGTCGAATTGAGATTGAGGCGGCTAACATGACTTCCAAGATCAGCCTAAACGTGACCCAGCAGGGTTGCGGAGACGTGAGGCTCTACATCAACGGCACCATGGTGCCCGGCCTCCGCGTGTCGTATGTACCTCAGTATTCTGGCGTGTATCAAGTGTTGGCTACCAGCGGCGTGTTTTACGAAAAGACGCGCGTGGTTGTAATCCCCAACATCACCGTGTATGGCAACGTCTACGGGGAGGTCATGCGGATTCTACTCACGCCGCCTCCTAGGCGGGCGTCGGCGAGTCTCGACCTCCTCGCAGTGTCTCTAAGGGAGGGAGTGGCGGAGGTGGACACCTGGGCCGTGGGCGCTGGCAACTACACCCTGCGCCTCCTCATGGAAGGCGTCGCGGTGCAGTATCCCGTGTCTATTGCGCGGGCAACGCCCACGCTTGTGGTGCTCCACAAGGCCGAGTACATCTACGGCGAGGGGATAAACGCCACCGTGAGGGTGTTTGTGGGGCGGCGGGAGTACAGCACAACTGTGCAGATATCTGTAAACCAGACGTACCCCGCGGTGGTGAGGGCTCCCTCTGCACTGGTCTTTCCTATGCTTGACGTGGGGACGTATCAGATCACGGCGAGTGTTTTGGGGGATAGAAACGTGACCTCTGTAACCAGCGTCGGCGTCTTCCGCGTGTTGCCGGCGCCGGTTCGGCTAGACGTGAAGATCAACGGCACTTTTTCAAACCCATACATAGTGGAGTACGGCAAGGTTTTGTTGGTCTCTGCGGACGTCTCCTCTCTCGTCAAGCCCCAGGGGGAGGTGAAGACGTATCTAGACGGCAGACCAGCCGCGTCTCTTCTCGATACGTTAAAAATAGGCGCGGGTCTTCACAATTTGACAGTGGTGTTTACGCCAGCAAACCGAAACTTCCTTCCCGCAAAGGCGTCTACCGTGATCTACGTGACGCCGTCGATGCCAGATGTGAGAGTTGACAAGACGTTTTCCATAACCTACGGCGAGGAGCTCGTGGTGCCGATTTACGTCACTCTCTACGGCAGGCCTATAAATGCCACCGCAGTTGTGGAGCTTACAGGCAGGTCCCGCGTTTTCAACTACACGTTGCCGATAATAAACGGAGTAGGTATATTAAAAACAAGAGATTTGCCCGCAGGCACCTACCTTGGGACCGTCTCCATAGTCGAGACTCAGAATACACTCGGCGCCAAGACGGTCTTCAACGTTTTTGTCAGTAGCGCCTTTGTGAAACTTATACTAGACGTGCCGACTAGAGGAGTATACGGCGAGGTGCTCCCCATAAAAGTCGCACAGGAGCCAAGAGGAGTCCCCGGCAGGCTTTACATAATCATCAACGGCACAGTTGTCTACGCCGGAAATTCCTCAGTCTACAACGGCTGGTGGTCGCCGCCCCGCGGAGGAGTCTTCCAAGTGGTAGCCCGCTTCGAAAGCCTAGACCCAAACTACGCCAGCACAGAGAACATCACATATATATACGTCGACAGGGCGCGATGCGTCATACGCTTCACGTTGAGAGGAGACGTTGGGCCCAATAACACGGTCTACGTGCTCAGGAGGTACGAAATCCAGCCGCTCTCCACATTACCCACGCGGGTCTTCATCAACGGCACCCACGGCGGCTTTATAATCACGTTCAACAAGACGGGCATCTACAACGTTA
>JAEMPK010000155.1:0-5861 GCA_022759345.1 Pyrobaculum sp.
GACGCCGATAGGCTTGACTACATCATGCGAGATATGTACTTCACCGGCGCGGCGGTGGGCACAAGCTTTACACATATCGACCTTGAAAGAATAATTGAAAATCTCGAGGTGGCTGAGGATAAAATACTGTTCGACGAAAAGGCCAGGGTTAATTTAGAGGGGTATTTAATAACGCGGTACAACCTATACCGCCACGTCTACCTCCACCACAAGACTGTCTTGTTCACAGAGGTGGGGCGAGCCATACTTGCGGACAACATCGAGAGGTGTGTAGAGGGGAGAGGAGACGGGGTCATCTGTGAGTATCTCTGTGAACTGGCGAGGTTTGTCGCCGGAAAGGCCGGAGACGTAGATACGTGGAAGGCCACCGATGACTACTTCATCTCTGTGTTTATGCGCGACCCCAGGTTCAGAGACCTCCTCGCCAGGAGACCTCTGGAGTATATACCGCTATGGAAAAGAGAGAAGGAGTTTCTAGAGATCTTCAGAGACCCCGCTAAAATAAACGCGTCTATCGATCGGCTGGGGCCTCTCCACTGGGCTCTTGTGAATAAGCTGAGGAGCTGGCTGGTGGAGCGGCTTAATGTAGAACTTGGCGAAGCTTGTAAACTGTCTCACGACGACGTGATAATCTCCTACGTCAGCTTCGAGCCATATACAGAAGATCTCTACATAACTACGGCTAGGAGACCTATTCCAATTTCAGAGATTTCGCCGCTGGTCCAGGCGATAAACGAGGCGTGGAGACGGGCCCCCCACGTCTTTCTCTTTATTCGGAGAAAGACGCTGGACAAGTGCGGCGAGACGACGCTACGTGGCTTAAAGGACGCGCTTGAACCTCTGCTAGACCTGGCGATTAGAAGAGTGTCAACTCAGAGTCACGCCTAGAGTCTTCTCGACGTACTTGGCGACTTCTTCGCTTGTTTGCTCCAGGATCCACCTGCCGCGCGGCGTAATTGCCGCCGTGCCGTCTCTTATCTCCACCTCGCCCTCGAGGAGCTTAGGCCACACCCTCCAGTTGTACCTTATGCCTAATTTCTCCACAGCCCTCTTCGCCAACTCGTCCACCTCCTCTATGGGGGCCGGCCCCTTGGCCAACCTCTGCAGGATCACCAGCCGCAAGTATTCGCCCACTGGTGTGTAGCGGACGTACTGCACGTACATGTGAGTTAAGTAAATCCCCCAAATTTATTTCCAGGAGTCAAAGAAGATGCGGATAGGGGAGAGTACGTTGAAATTTTGGTCATAGCCATGTGACGTGGGTCCTTTCTACGCGCCCCTCGTGTCGCGTTGGCAGGTGGAAGATTTAAGAAGCCGTCGGGAGGTTGTGTCGTTTGACCTAGAGCTTACCAAGACCTCTGTGGAGTACCGCGGAGGGGTGGCGCGTTTTTCCTACGGCGGGCGTCTCTACGAGGTATCTCTTGACGACCTACCTGAGGTAGACGAGGAGAGTTGTGAGGTATACGTCTTGCTGGACAGGGAGTGGCGTGAGTTGTCTATCGCTAGGGGACGGTTTTACAAGCTCTGCGTGTTTAGAAGAGGTTGGGCGCCTACGCTTATGATAGATGGCGTGACGATGCACAGCGTGTTGGAAAACCCCCTGGCAGTCACGGCGCGGAAAATCGAGAGGGCGGGAGGCCGCATGTTTGAGTGTTGCACGGGGCTCGGCTACACGGCCATAGAGGCTTTGAAAAAAGGCGCTAGACACGTCGTCACCGTGGAGATAGATATCAACGTGTTGACGCTTGCCGCCTTCAACCCATACAGCAGAGGGCTTTGGTCCCCCCAGATAGATATAGTCATCGGCGACTGTATCGCCGTCGCTGAAGCGCTTAGAGACGGGGCCTTCGACTACATAATCCACGACCCGCCGCGGCTTAGCCACGCCACGCAAAGGCTCTACTCAGAGGCCCTTTATCGTCAGTTCTACAGACTGCTGAAGAGGGGAGGCGGACTCTTCCACTACGTAAGCCAAAGCGGGACTAAGTACAGAGGCCTCAACCCCTACAGAGGCGTCGCCGAGAGGCTGAGACGCGTGGGTTTCGCCGTCGAGAAAATAAAAGAGGGCTACGGCATCTACGCCAGGAGGCGTTAAATGATGTGGGGGGTCCTGTTGAGCACAACGGCCCCGCCGTCTATGTAGACCATGTCCTCTATGCGGACTCCGCCGACGCCCTCTATGTAGACCCCGGGCTCTATGGTCACTACGTGGCCTCTCTTCAACGTGTCTCTAGACGTGGCCGAGAGCCGCGGCGGCTCGTGCACCTCGACGCCGACGCCGTGGCCGGTGGAGTGGATGAAATACTGCGCGAAGCCATACTCCGCCAAGACCTCCCGAGCCGCCTTGTCCACCTCCGCCGCGGCTATGCCCTCCCGTGCGGTCTTCTCCGCCGCCTTCACCGCCTCATACACGGCGTACATGGCGTCTCTCAACACGCCGGACTGTCCCAGCGCGAAGGTCCTCGTCATGTCTGAACAGTAGACGCCCTTCTTTGCGCCTATGTCCACCACCACGTAGTCGCCGTAGTTGATCCTCCTGTCTCCAAACCTGTAATGCGGATAGGCCCCGTTGGGGCCCGAGGCGACTATGGGGTCGAAGGCGACGCCGTCCGCCCCATCTTCGATAAACCACCTATACACCAAAGCAGCCACGTCTCTTTCCCGCAACCCCACAAGCCGCATCTGGCTTAGCCTTGCATAGACCTCCTCTGTGATCTTAAGCGCGGCCTTTATGGCCTCCACCTCCCACTCCTCCTTGACCGCCCTCAGCTCGGCCACCTCCCCCGACACGTCTACGCCGATTTCCTTATTGTCGGAGGCCACATTTCCTTTTAGACCTTTCACCAGCTCTGAGAGACTGGACGCCACCACCAGCTCCTCGCCGGGCCTCCTGGGGGGTACCTCTGCAGACGTCACGGCAACGACCTTGTCCACGGGGGCCGCCGCCTTGGCCCTCGTATAGTCAAGGCGGGAGACGTACAAGACGGAGTACCCGCTCTTGAGGTCTACGACGAGGCCCAGGGCGTCCGGCATGCCGACGGCGTAGGCCAAGTTGGGCCCCTTTGTCAACACTAGGTAGTCGTAACGTTCAGAGAACGTAGAGATTAGTTTTTTCAGTTTCATGTATGTGAGACTCGGCTGTGATTTAAAGTAACTTCACGTATTCTCTCGCCGCCGCGGTAGAGACGCTGACAGGCGTAAAACCGAGGATACGCCGGAGGAGCGACGGCGGGATAGAGGCTGTGTGCAGCAGAGCGCATCTAGAAGGCTTCATGCGCTACGCCGAGCTCGCAGACGCCATAGAGAAGCGGCTAGAGGAGACTGGTCGGTGAATGCGCCACCTGCGGCGTCAAGATCGATTAGGGGTCCTGATGTGTGAAAGGGGGACTGGCTTGTCGTATCTCCGCACCACTGTGAAGTAGATAACCGACACCAGATCGTCTTCGTCCACGTTGCCGTATATATCTCTTAGTTCGTTTATTAGATCTGCCATCGACTCTAGACCCTCAGCCGCAACAACGTCGTCGCCAAGTCTCCCCAGCTTGGTGAAGTAGACCTTGGTTATGAAAGCCTCGGCGTATATGGCGTTGCAACAGACTATGTAGACTAGGCTGAAACGCGGCTTCACCACGCCGTATCTCACCGTGACCCGTTTCCGGCCCGTCAATATGTCTTTCAGGTACTTCTCCTTAAACCGGAGGTAGGGGCCTAGCTCTACCTCTCTTCCCACAGCCGCCGTACAAACCTTTAAATTTTTATATTACGACCGCTATGTGTGCGAAGTCTCCGCAGAGGGCGACGTCTTAGTGTTTAGAGCCCCCGAGCTGGAGCTCGCGATGGGTTATCTGACGACGAGGGCGGTGGCGGAGCGGGTAGAAGTAAGGAGGGACGAGCTTCGGGTGTCGCCTGCGCTACCTGAGATCGCCGCCGCGCTTAAGACCCTCTGCGACTCGGAGGCATCCTCGGTGCTACTCGACATAAAAGACTCGTTGCTACACATGGGGTGGCTCGTTGAGGGGGTTAGAGACATTACTAAGATTAGGAAGAGCAGACGGGCTGGCGTCGCCGGCTTCACTGTGGTGGAATACGACAAGACCGTTAGGAGACTCAGCATTTTTACCACCCAGACCTGTCTTGCGGAGGCGCTGAAGCAACTGGGTTTTGAGGTGTTTACCGCAAAACACTTCATAGAAGCCACGAGACATGTTCCTACGTTGGCCGAGGCTTTGGAGGTAGAGGAGGCGATTTCTCAAGCCTCATGCTGATCATCGTCCTCCTACTTGCGCAACTCGCCGTCTTAGCTCTGGCGGCGTACGCAGGCCGCGTCAAGTTGAAAAGACTTATAGCCGACGCCCAGAACGGCGCCATGCCGGAGCCTGGAGACGTGGCGGTGGACGACCTCCACGAGGTGGATAAGGCTATTCTTAAGTTGTTGACGGAGCGGCAAGGCGTCGTATACCAAAGCGAAATAATAAAAGAGTTGGGTCTGCCCAAGAGCACCGTACATAAGTCTCTGAGGCGGCTCAGCGAGGCTGGCTATGTTGAGATCCAAAAGAGGGGGAGGTTCAACGTAGTTATATTGAGAAAACTCACCTCAGAGGTCTCAGCAACTTAACCTCGCCGTAGTTTTTCAAGACGTCTATTACCAGGGGGATTGGGTCCTCTTCAAGGTTCTTGTAGCCAGCCAACTTCACGCTGTCTTCCACTACACGCATGAAGCCGTTGCCAGCCCTGATCGTCACCTCCTTGGGGCCGAATACGACCTTAAACAATCTCCTGGCCTCTCCCAAGCGTCTGGCCACCTCTGCGGCGAGCTCCAGCTGATCTTTAGTCGGCTTTCCTCTGGGTTTTCTCTTCTTCAACTCGCTGAGGTCCTCCTGTGTGAAGTCTCCCTTAACTACTCCCTTCGGCTTCTCTATCAACGCTACGTCGTCCTCGTATCCAACGACTTCAAGGTTTTCGCCGTTTCTGACTCTGGCCACGAGTTCCGAGAGAGAAACCTTCTCCACGTCCGGCAGGTTGTTATATAAATATAAACATTCATAGAGACGTGGATAGCGAATACCTTACATACCTCGCCAAGTGCCCCTCCTGCGGCAGGGAGATGGAGGTGTTAAACCAGTTTCTCCGCATAGATCAGTTGACGGGTAGGAAGACCCTGGAGAGGACGTTGGTCTGTAAGACGTGTAACATTAAAATTAGGCAGTACGTCCAGCTGACATGAGCCGGGCAGTTCTATACAAGCGATCTGAGGAAATGAAACAGCGATACTCCTTCTACGGCCTCTTCACCGCTGTTTTACAATTAACGACTCTGTTGATAGGCGGCGTGGTATATGCCTCTAGCAACTTGCCAGTTTACCTCAGCATGAACGCCGCGGTGGCCAGCGGCTACGGGGCGGCGATCTTCACGCAGAGTCTCTTAGTCTTGTTGTCGTTTATAGTCCTAGCCGCGGCGGCTCTACTGCTTTTCCTCTCGCGGTCAACCACCTCAAGAGGCGAGTTCTCTAGTTCAAGTAAGTTGATATACTCGGCCATAGCGACAACGGCAATGGCCTTGGCCTTCGCCGCGGCGGCTCTACTTCCGCCTGCGTCTAATGTGATCAACCCACTCTATTACCTCTACGTGGTGATGATAGCGGTTGTCCTCGCCATGTCCATATACGCAATTGCGCTACTAAGAGCTGTGCTTAGCTACTACACGCCGAGGCGGAAGTAGCGACTTGGGTCCTTGTTTTTCTCGACGAGAGATAGGCTAAGCAACGCGTTTAGTAAGTTGTTAAGCGGCGCCTCAAGACCCTCACAACGGAACGCCGCGCAGAACTCCTTGAGGGGGCGGTGTATATCCACCTTAACCACATA
>JAEMPK010000155.1:5961-10248 GCA_022759345.1 Pyrobaculum sp.
CAGTGGTTGCATCTCTCGCCTAAAGCCTCGCGGGCGCAAATTACACAAGTCTCTGTGACTCTACACATGTCCAGCCCAGGCGCGGCGAAGCCGCATGACCTACAGATCGCGACCCCCCTCGCCGTGTATAGGTTCGCCACCATATATATACCAGTATATTAACTAAAATCATGACAGTCGCCATAGTCGCAGAGGCTCTGACCCCCGATGAGCCCACTCGCGACATATATTTTGAGGTTAAGAAAAGAGGGCTCCCCGTCCGTTACATACCAATACAGAGGCTCTCAGTGAAGATATCTAACGACAAAGTCTCTGTGGAGACCCGGAGAGGTCCTCTGGAGGCGTCTACGGTGGTCATAAGAGGCTTGGGGTACGTCATAGATTCCAACACCTTCATGAGGAGAGTGTCTGTCCTCAAGATCTTGGAGAGGAACGGCGTAGCCACTATAAACTCCGTAGACGCCTTGTTGAGCTGTAGAAACAAGCTGGAGACGATTTACCTACTCGCAAAAGCAGGCCTCCCCGTGCCGCCCACCGTCGTCACGGAGGATCTCTACTACGGCTACATGGCCGCTAAGGAGATGGGGAAGGTGGTGCTCAAGCCTATACAGGGAAGCCGGGGGTTCGGCGCTATGTTGTTCGACGACCCAGAGCAGGCGTTTCAAGTGATGCGGACCCTCCTCATAGCCAAGAACCCGCTCTACATCCAGAAATACGTAGAGAAGCCCAACAGAGACATAAGAGTCATAGTGGTGGACAAGAGACCTATCGGCTGTATGTATAGGGTTTCCACCAGCTGGAAGACCAACATCGCCCAAGGCGCCACGGGCGTCCCGTGCAAAATCACACCGGAGCTTGAAGACCTCGCCGTAAAGGCAACGGAGACTCTCGGCCTCGTGTACTCGGGCGTAGACATAGGCGAGGGGCGGGAGGGGTATGTAGTCTTTGAAGTCAACGCCAGCCCAGACTGGCGCGGCTTTAAACAAGCCACAGGGATCAACCCCGCGGTCTACCTAGCTGATTATATACAGCGTATTACTAAAAAATAAAAACGGTAAACATCCCTACCGTGACTCGCTGGATCCTTAAGTGCACGGTCTGCGGCGAGGAACGCGAATTCGATGCCGGCTTCAACCTCTCGCTGTTCGGCGGCAAGCTGTATCTCTACTGTAGAAGGTGCAGGGCCAACAGGGAACACATCATCCTCGGCTGCGCCGAATCTGAGGAGCTCTGTCCCACGACGGGCGTCGACGTTATAGACTAGCAGATCAGCCTCAGCTGAATGATGCTACTGGTGATCAGATGACTTAGGGCGTTTATACTGCCTAGCGTATTTAACACTTTGCTCAGCTCCTCCGCCTCAGACTCCTCCAACTTGTCCAACAGACGCTTCGCCTCGAGACGCTCCCTCTTCTTCTCAAGCTCCGCCTTGAGCTGGGCAAGTGCCTGGCCTACCGACGCTATGCTCTTCTCCATGTCTATACAGGCCGCTCTGAGCCGCTTCTCCCTTTCCTGGAGCCGCTTCACCTGTTCGTTATAGACATCCATACCGATTACCCCCTTGAGAAGAGCCTCTTCCAGCTTGTGATATGACTTATCCAGCTCGTTCCTAGACTTCTTAAGCTCCTCAATCATCTTCCCAACCTCTCTCACCTTAACCTCGAAAAACTTCGGCAGAGCCGCCACGTCGAGGTCGACGTACTCCCTCGTTATCCTGACCTTTATGCTTGAGGTGTCGAGGTAGTAGCTCTGTCCATTGGCATCTTTTATCTCAATGGAGACGAGCTTTTTCCTCTTTACGTCGAACTCGCCCTTCTCCGCCACGCCGATTAACAACACCCCTCCGATATACACCGGCTTGCCCCTGACCGTGGGTAACTTAGCCTCCTTCTTCTCCTGCCTCGCCACCGCCGAGAAAAACCTCCAAATCACAGCTCACCTACAGGCCATATTAAAACCACATGGCTTAAGATAATTAATATCTGGAGATTTCCATGGACCTCGAGGAGCTGAGCCGCGAAATCCTTACATGCACCAAATGCCCCCTTCATAAGTACCGCACACACGCCGTGCCGGGGGAGGGCTCTATGAAGCTGGGGATCATGATGGTGGGGGAGGCCCCCGGCGCTGACGAGGACAGAACCGGACGGCCCTTCGTAGGCGCCGCAGGTCGGCTTCTCACAGAGACGTTAGCGCGGCTGGGGGTTTCGCGAGACGACGTCTATATAACCAACGTCGTGAAGTGCCGGCCACCTAACAACAGAACGCCGACGCGGGAGGAGGTGGAGGCTTGCCTCCCCTACCTCCTCCGCCAGATAGAGTTGCTAAGGCCGAGGAGGATAGTGGCGCTTGGCTTAACCAGCGCCAAGACTCTGCTCTCCCTCGTTGGGAAGAGAGTGGAGAAGATCGGCGATGTGAGGGGGAGGTGCTTCCGGGGCCGCGTGGCCGGCGTGGAGGTTGAGATATGCGTTACGTATCACCCCGCGGCTGTGTTGCGGAACCCCAGGCTGAAGGAGGAGTTCATGGGCGACTTGGCCACGTTTCTAGGCGGCGGGCTTGAGCGCTTTTTCTAAATTTATATTGGGGATTCTTCTCGTGGCTTTCGCCTGCTTTAGACGCGGTTGCGACGCGGCTGACCACCTCCGGGAGTTTGAGTACTGCAGGGAGCGCTTTAGCGTGGACAAGATACGTAAGGCGTTGGTGGAGCTGACTGTGGAGCAGATGGCTGTTCTGCAGAGGGCTAGGCTGAATTGGCTCAACACGAAAAACCCCGTCTATATGTTTCTCTCGGGGAGCCTTGTGGTTGACTGCATCTGGGAAGAGACGCTGTGTAAACATCTAGAGGCCATAAGAGCTGCAGGTGCCGCGGAGAGGATGGGGGCCGCCTACTACCTGCCTCATACTCTTCTTTCGGAGGAGGTGGTGGAAAATCTGCCTCTACCTGAGGTGACGGAGGAGGAGTACGAGATTAAGAAGTTCTACGTGGTGAGCCTAAAGGGGTTAGCTGGGGAGGCAGACGCTGTGGAGGCCTTGGCTAAGTTCATAGAGGCGGCGCCGGTGTTCCTGGGGCGGCGGGTGGCTAAGGTGATACGACGAGTACCCCACATGGCACAGTTGGTTAATAAATACACCGACCGGATAGACCTCCTGCTGAAGCTGGGGGACGGCTCTTTGACGGGGTTTGGGTACGTGGATGTGACTAAGACCTACCACCTGGGCTTCTCCATGGCTAAGAGCTTCCTCCTATATGGACTCGACCACGTAGTTGTCCTCCACCCCTACACAGACCATAGTTTCCACAAAGAGGTGGCGAATAGGGTTAAAAATAGGTGGGACATCTCAGAGGTGGGCTACGCCGTGGTGAACCCTATGGAGGAGGAGCTTTACTTCTATAAACTGCCGCGGGCGAATCGCTACCTTAAAATGAGCATCTCTGCGCAGAAGTACTCCTCTGCAATAAGGAGCTATATAGAGACTCTATGAGAACGTTCGAAAAAACATATTCTCTCCTGCTGGGCAGATCTGGCAAGAGGTTGGCCATATACGCCACGGTGTTGTTGGCCGTAGCCGCCTTGGTTAAGGCGTTGACAAACCCCGTAGCGCCGCTGTACTACTTGGGTTTTGGGGGGTTGCTCTTCGTGTCGCTTCTCGCTGTGGATAGGACTGTGATCAACACGCGTAGGTCTTACTACGTCGCCGTGGTCTCCACGTTGTTTACCGCCTTTCTCGACGTCGTGTTTCAAAAGCCGCCTCTTACCTTTGCGCTGGTGGGGGCTTTGACGACTGGGGTGGTGGCCATGGGGCTTAGGTGTCGAAGACCCGGCTATCTGCTGCCTATATTCATATCAGCAGCCACATATTACGTAAACCATCAACTGCCTCTGGCGTTGCTCTCGGTCTTATACGCCGTCGTTCTCTACGGTCTTAAGCCGGCCATAAATCGAATGGCAGGCGGTATAGACGCTTTGTGTATGTTCTCCAGCTTTCTCTATGCCGTGTTTGCAGAAGACGACGTAATCGAAGACGCGTTTAGAGAGCTCGGCAAGACCGAGAAGGTGCCGATCCATGTGTACATGATCGGGAGACGCCACGTGGTCGTCGTCTCAGACTTCCACCCGGGCCCCTTTAGGCACATAGGCGGAGGTCAACTGGTGGATCTACTCAACCGGACGGTGGAGGATCTAGGATTCCGTTTCACCTTCCTCCACGGGGTGGGTAGCCACGAGCGAGACCCCGTAGACGGCGAATCTGTGAAGAGGATAGTGGAGGCGGTGAAGGCCGCTGTCA
>JAEMPK010000054.1 GCA_022759345.1 Pyrobaculum sp.
ACTGCTCTAGCCATCTCCGCCACCGACTCTCTTCAAGAGCCAACATTACGCACTCTACCGCGGCGTGGCCGGCCTGTGCCGCAGCCTTGCCACAAGAAATCTTAAGATCTTTCCTCACTACTATAGCCATCTTCACAGACGTACATTCTTATGTATATTAAATCTAGTAAGTCGTAATACTCAAAAATATCGACCAGCAAAGGACTATGAATTCAAAACATTTACTGATAGTACTAGTTCTAGCAACAGCAATTCTTTACGCATAATCAATCTTTGACACAAACTCCGCGATACTTGACACAGACACGCCAGTTCTGGCAAAGATAGTGGTATCAGACATAAACTCTTTCGCCTCTCAGTGAAACACCGCGCCAGTTCAAAAACTGGTGTAGATAGCTGGAAAAGATATTATGAGAGAATGGTGTTGTTTAACATAAACGGAACTACCTACGTGGTTCCGCTGAGTTATATAGTTACTGCGAGCGTACCTGTCAACACGGCCTTTGCGCTTACCTCAAGGAGATCCGACAGCTGGTATAACGCCAGCGAGGTGAGAGGCGCCAACGACTGGGCTTGGCGTTACGAATCGGGCGACTGGCGCGTCTTCTATGTGTCTACGCCAACCCCAGCCAGAGGTCTCTATGTGGACTTTAGCTGGAGGTGCCGCAACACTTCGCTTATCGTATACACGCTCACCGGCGACGGCTTCTTCGCCGGCTATTTCCCGAACCAAGGATTTACGTACCATCGGAACCTCGGCAGTGGCAGGTTTGTATGGACTGGCACCGGTGGAGAGACCCGGATAGTGGCTCTGCCGTCTAGCTCCTTCGCCGTACCCATTGTCGTACCAATCCTCCGCGGTTTCTTCTTATACACAACGATGTCGGCCTCGTATCCCGTCAGCGGGGCTAACCGCTTCATTATTTTGGCTAGGACGTCGCTTTACGGCGGGTGCGGAACAAGCGAACCGATTACCGGAGTTGTGCGTCCGTTTATAAGCAGTACAGATCTGCCCGTGATACATACCACGTCGCCGTTTGTGAGGTTTGCCTTAAGCACGCCGCCTATTGACTACATCTTTGCACTTAAGTCTGCAAGCGTAATGGGCGGCGGGTTTGCGGTTCCGATGGCTACAGTAGGCACAGACCTACGCTTTAATATGTACTTCATCAGAACGCCGTTGTTTGTGGACTATGTGGCGTTGCTTCTCTCGCCAAATTACGCCACTTGGTATAGGACAGGCGGCAACAACTTCGCGACGTATCCGTTCTACGCGGTCGAGGGCGTGTCTACAATTGGCTAAGCTTTTTTTCTATCTCTATCTCCTGGATTTTTCTTAAGGCTTTTAAAAACACGGCTCTTGTCTCATCTCTAGTGATGAGTTTCAATGCCTCGTCGCGGGTCGTCCATATATACGCATCGTGCTCCTTAGAGAGCGTGACGTTTTTGTCTCTGGCTCTTGCGAGGAAGTAGACCACTTCTCTGTATATTGTGCGCCCTTTTTTGGAATATTTGTAGCGTATCTCTTCTTTGAAGGGGGGTATCAACTCTACCTTTAGTCCAGTCTCCTCGAGGATTTCTCTTATAGCCGCCGCGACGTCTGTCTCGTGTAGGTGGACTAGTCCGTGGGGGAAGTCCCAGCCGTATTTTCCATGGAGAAGTAGATACAGTATGCCGGGGCTGTCTACCGCGTACACTACCGCGCCAGCTGAGCGCTCATAGAAACGCACAAGTATAATTATTTTAAGTTATATATGTTTACCGTATGGACAGAAATACTCTATTCCTAGGTCTTTGTAAAGTGCAGAGAGAGCTCCATACATGATCACCGGCTTGCCCATCTCCTTGGCTTTTTTCACAAGCTCAGCAAGGTCTACGTAGTGCAAGGCGCCGGGGGACACCACCACGACGCGCACCTGCGCAAGTTGCTGATAGGAGTTTGAGATGTCTATAAATTCATAAGGCATAAGCCTCCCCTCTACATCTGCCACGACGCCTTCTGAAAGCGCAAACAAGACCCCGGCCAGCGGGCGGTTGAATCCTACAAGGAGGACTGGGCCGCCGTATTTAGCAACAACATATTCGGCGAGTTTTCTCGCACATCTATCTGCGTCTCTAGATCTACACACTTCTATCCGTTTGATGCCCACTTCCCTCTGTTTAGATAGGATATTGATGCATTTACTCAAGTTTGGGTGTTTCTCTGCCTCTTCTAGGCTGTAGAGACCTGGCTGGACATTAGCCTCGAGAGGGATGTCTGCACAAACGTCGTCGATGCAACACTTAGCCAACACTTGTCCTTCGCAGAGGTCTACACCCTCTCGCCGAATTATAGACACCGATAACACTCATTCTTTCGGAGTTGTAGTTAAATACCTTTACGCCCCGTGGTTGCTAATTGATTTTAGACGACAGCCGAAACATAATAATATATTTTTACAGTTAGCAACTATCTATGGAGGTTCTGAAGTACGACTTGGTGGTAATAGGTTCTGGCATTGCCGGTCTGCGCGCCGCCACGGCGGCCGCCTGGGCGAGCGGTGGTAAAATCTCTATTGCTATTTTGTCAAAAATACAGGCAATGCGTAGCCATAGTTTGTCGGCAGAGGGCGGCATGTCTGCAGTTTTGTATCCCGAGAAAACTAAAGACTCTCTTGAGCTTCACGCATATGATACGGTAAAGGGGAGCGACTTCTTGGCAGATCAAGACGCCGTGGAGGTTTTGGTGGAGTACGCCCCCAAAGAAGTGCGTTATCTCGAGAGAATCGGCGTACCTTGGACGCGAGAACCAGATGGAAGAATCTCCCAGAGGCCTTTCGGCGGCATGTCGATACCTAGGACTACCTTTGCCGCAGACAAAACAGGCTTCTTCATCATGTCTACTCTCTTCTCTGAAACTAGGAGGTTCGACAATATCCACGTCTATCACGAACATTTTGTGACCAAGTTTATTTTAGAAAACGGACGTTTCCGAGGCGTTACAGCATATGACTTAAGAAGGGGCGAGTTCAAGTTTTTCTACGCCAAGGCAGGTATTATAGCCACAGGAGGCGCCGGTAGGCTTTATAGGTTCACAACCACTGCACACTCCACCACAGGCGAGACTCTGGGCTATGCGCTCAGGGACGGCATGGCTATTAAGGATATGGAGTTTGTCCAATGGCACCCCACCGCGCTTGTGCCAAGCGGCATATTGGTGAGCGAGGCGGCCCGCGGCGAGGGAGGCTACTTGATAAACAAAGAAGGTGAGCGCTTTATGAAGAGATATGCGCCCCAGAAGATGGAGCTGGCACCACGGGATATAGTGTCGCGGGCAATCTTGACAGAGTGCATGGAGGGGAGGGGCTTCCAACATGAGTCCGGCATGTGTTATGTTGGGCTGGATCTTAGACACTTAGGCGAGGAGAAGATAAACAAGAGGATACCGTTTATACGCGAATTAGCGCATAAATACGCCGGCATCGATGTTATGTCAGAGCCCATACCCGTCAGACCCGCCGTGCATTACACAATGGGCGGCATCCACACAGACACGTGGGGCCGGGTGTTGACGGCAGACGGCAAATGGGTCAGTGGGCTTTGGGCCGCCGGCGAGGCGGCTGCCGTCAGCGTACACGGCGCCAACCGCCTCGGTTCAAACTCCCTAAGTGAGTGCTCTGTGTGGGGGAGGCTAACCGGGGAGCAGGCTGCTAAGTACGTAATGGAGACACCGGCACTCTCTTCACCAGAGGAGAGACTGATAGAAATGGCTAAGAAAGAAGAGAGTAGGGTCTTCGACAAACTCCTGCACAAAGAGGTGAATGCGCCGAGTCCCTACGAGGTGAAGAGACAGCTGAATGACATAATGGAGGAGCATTTCGGCCCGTTTAGACATGGGTCGTCTATGGCGGAAGGTCTAGCCAAGCTTAAGAAGCTAAGAGAATACGTCTCGTTCAGAGTAGCGGACAGCAGTAGAGTTTACAACCAAAATCTGAAAGATGCGCTTGAGGTAGATGGCATGTTAGATCTGGCGCTTGTAATTGGTCTGGGCGCCTACGCCAGGGCAGAGTCTAGAGGGGCCCACTACCGGCTGGATTACCCCAAGAGAGACGATAGCAACTGGCTGAAGCACACTGTCGCATTTCTGTACGGGGGAGAGGTGAGGCTTACCTACACCCCCGTGACTATAACAAAGTGGAAACCAGAAGAGAGAAAGTATTAACATGAAGTCGGTAGTTGTCAAAGTAAAGAGGTACGACGGCAAAAAGACGTGGTGGCAGGAATACAAGGTAGAGGTGCCCTCGGAACGAGTCTCAGTGTTAGACCTCCTGGTTAAAATCAAAGAGGAACAAGACCCCACGCTTGCAGTCCGTTATAGTTGCCGTATGGCCATATGCGGCTCTTGCGGCATGGTCATAAACGGAGTGCCTAGGTTGGCGTGTCAAACCCTGCTCTCCGAGCTGAAGACTGAATACATCACTGTAGAGCCCATGTGGAATCATAAAGTGATAAAAGACCTCGTGGTCGATCTTGAGCCGGACTTCGAGAAGGTTAAGAAGGTCAAGCCGTATATTATACGCGATGTAAAAGAAATTTATGAAACAGACAAAGAGCTTGGCCAGAAGCCGGAAGAGCTAGATAAGTACTACAACTTCGCCTACTGTATTCAATGCGGCTTATGTATGTCGGCGTGTCCTATCGTCGCCACACATGAGAGATTTCTAGGCCCCATGGCGCTTAACGCCGCATATAGGTGGAGCGCAGACAGCAGGGACCAAGGTTGGAGAGAAAGGGTGAAAGTAATCGACACGGAGGAGGGCGTATGGGCTTGTCACCTAGCTTATACGTGTAGTGCGGTGTGCCCACGTGGCGTGGACCCTGGCTTCTCTATACAGCTACTAAAAGCTGCAATACTAAGAAGAGCGAAAAGGCCTTAACATGTTTAGTCAAAAGACGAAAAAAGAAATAAAAAATCATGAGGGAGCCATAGTTATGAGTGGTGGAATTAGAGAGTGGTTTAGATATGTCAATTATGAAAGGTTCTTCTTTACAATACATCGAGTAAGTGGGATATACCTAGTCCTTTACCTCTTTGGACGGGTGTTTTCAGACGCTTTACTGGGGTGGGAAGCAACAGAGAGTTTTGACGCCACGACAATAGGAAAGACGCTGGGAGCGCTCTTCTTCGTGTTCATAGTTTTCCATGGCTTAAACGGGCTGAGAATCGCTCTGGTGGAGTTTGGCATTATAAAGGGCTGGCCTGTTAGAGACCCCATAAAGCCGATGCCTGCCTTGAGGGTGTCTACTCTCCATAAACTCTACATAGTCTTCATGATAGTGGTAGGCATCGTAGCGCTGATATATATGCCGTACTTAACCTTCTTTGGACAACACTTCCAAGTAGGGCCATGAGAGAGAGCACTATTAGACTGATTTTCCTACTCACTGCAATATACGTAATGATAGCGATACCTATACTCTTTATCACGACGTTGCCTCTCGAGACCATAATGACCACAAACCCAATTACAATATATCCCCACGGCTTTGGCAAGTTAAACTTCAACCTTAGATACGTCGAGGCTACCATAGCCACTGGGTGGGTTATCCACGGCGGATTGGGAATAAGGAGAATTTTGGCGGAGTTCGTGAAAAGCGAGAAGGGTATGAAATCCC
This sequence comes from Pyrobaculum sp., assembly GCA_022759345.1. Taxonomy (GTDB): domain Archaea; phylum Thermoproteota; class Thermoprotei; order Thermoproteales; family Thermoproteaceae; genus Pyrobaculum. The sequence goes on from JAEMPK010000054.1 coordinate 5,656, forward strand.
TGAATTTATTCACAACGGCGCTGATAGTTGTGGTGTGGATATCAGCTGTATACGCCTTGTTTAAATAATCAGTTTTGGTGTCTCTCCTCATGTCTCAGCAATACCAGCTTACATCACTAGCAAGATTTATTCTCTAAATTTTTAATCTACTCGAGGCGCCACAACAGCGCCGAAAATCCCAGTGGTAAATTCATACGTCAACTTGAGTGGTTTATTTTCAGATAACTCAACCTTTACACGTTTAGATAGACTCTTCATCTTACCACTTATGTCTTTTAACATCTCTACGCTGTATTTTGCAGATACGGTGCCCTCGGCTGATATATTAAATACCGACTCGCTGTCGTGACTCAGCTCGACTTCTGCGGCCTTTCCACCTTCACCCACGCCCTTAAACACAATACCCTCAGGAGATGCCGTTATCTGTATCCAGTCAGAAACCTCTCCCACCATGGAGAGTATATCGTCAAACACAGAGGAGTCTATTTCGAACGATGCGTCAAACGTGAGAGTCAGTTCTGGCACCTCCTCTTCTACAACCTGTACTATGGGGAAGGAGAAACGTCTCACCAGCCCTACCTCTTTTCCTCTCTTGGGGTATACGTAGAGGGAGAATCTATTCTTCTCGTTGTCTACCTCAAGCTCAAGTTTTTCTGTGGCGCCTATACGTTTAACGACATCTTTTATCGTAGTGAAGATAAGACCTACCTTTGTTTCTTCTTCCACTAGGTAGTCCTCAAGGGCTGTTGCGTGGAATGTCAAGTCGAATAACACAGTTTTTGTGGGATCTAGCGACTTTAGCTTCATTCCATCATGAGAGAAGGCAAGCACAGCCTCAGGTAGAGTCTTTATGAGAACTTCAAAGGCGTAACGCGGCTCTTTCCCCTTTGGAAAGAGAGCCTTGATCATACTACTCCTCACCGCGGAGACATATATAAGTGTGTTTCACTACAGTATAATAAATGGAGAGGACCCCGATCACTGAGATGTGAAGAGTGGTATTACTACTGACCTTTCAGTTTCTTTATTTCCTCAAGTAGAAGCGGGAGGATTTGTTTGTAGTCGCCGACTACGGCGTAGTCGGCGTTTTCCATCATTGGCACATGCGGATTTGGGTTGATTGCTATGATTATCTTCGCCCCTGTAACGCCCACCAAGTGTTGAACAGCGCCACTTATGCCAACCGCTATGTAGAGTTTTGGTCTAATGGTCTTGCCCGTCTGTCCTATCAGCCGCGTAGGTGGCGCCCAGCCCGCACGCACAGCCATAAGAGTGGCGCCGACTGTGCCGCCGAGAAGCTTCGCCAGATCTATAAGAAGTTTAAATCCTTCGGCTGAGCCGAGGCCTCTGCCGCCTGCAACTACCACGTCAGCGGACTCCACAGGCGGGAGATCAGCCACGTCCTTTTCCAGCCTTTTCTCCACCGACACGAGTCTCGTTCTTCTCTTTTGGATCTCCACCTTCTCTAAGATTATCTGGCCCGTTCTATTTGCGTCGCGCGGCGGCTTGGGAAAGACGCCGGGTCCAACGCTTGCCATCTGGGGGCGTCTCTGGGGAGTCCTTATGGTGGCTAGGTACGTGCCGCCGAACGTGGGGCGTATTTGGAGCAGGTCGCGGGTTTTTGGATCAATCTCAAGCGCTGTGCAGTCTGCCGTAATTCCTGTTGTCAACGCATTCGCTATGTAGGGAGCAAGCTCTCTCCCGCGTTTGGTTGCGCCGATTAGAAATATCTCAGGCTTGTACTTCTGCACCACTCTAGCGATGGCCTCTGCATACTCGACGGGCGTATATATCTGCAGGTCTGGATTGTCTATTATAACCACCTTATCTGCGCCGTGGTAAATCGCCTCGCGTGCCATCTCCTCTGTGCCGGCTACGATTACGCCTCCCACCTCGGCGCCGCCTAGCTTCTGCGCCAAGTCTCTCGCCTTTCCCAACAGCTCAAGTCCGACGTCCTTTAGTCTGTTGCCTTCTCTCTCGAGATAAACCCAGACGCCGCTGTATTCCGCCTTGTTTATTTGCGGCCAGAGAGAGCAAGGCATAGCTCTACAATATGCCCTCCTCTCTTAATATTTGTATCAACTTTTTGACGACTTCGGTAGGCTCCCCTTGTAGGACTATCTTCTTCCGTGGCGGATAAGTGGCTGGGGCCATGCCGGCGACCACCGTGGGGCTTCCCCGGAGACCTACGCAGTCTGGATCTAGTCCAAGCTCCTTGTTGCTTACGACCTGGATATATTCACGGGCGTTTAACTTGCGGCTAAGTCTTACCTCTCTAGGAACCTGAGAGCCCTTCAGCACAGATATCACGGCGGGCATCTCGACCTCATACGTCTCATCTATGCCCTCGTCCTCTAAGAAGCGTCTAACGATTAGAGTCTTGTTTCTGACCTCGGCGTCGTACACGTAATAGACGTAGGGCACACCCAGCCAGTTAGCGGTCTGCGCCCCGATGTGTGCAGTTGCGCTGTCTATAGTCTCTTCGCCTGTCACGATCAAGTCGTAGTCTGGTACGTATTTCTCAATGGTCTTGGCCAACACATGCGCGGTGGCCCATGTGTCGGCGCCTGCAAAGGCCTTGTCTGAGACTAATATCGCTCTGTCGACTCCCATCCCTATTAAGCTCTCGAGCGCTGGTATTCCGCTTGGAGGCGCCATAGAAAGCGCTATGACCTCTCCGCTGTATTTATCCTTGAGCTTTAACGCGAGCTCCACGGCGTCTCTGTCCCATACATTGCTTGTTAGGGGGACGCCTTCTCTTACCAGCGTGCCAGTTTCGGGATCTATCTTTACTAGTGAAGGGGAAAGTGGCACGGCGGCCTTTGTGAGTACGACGATCTTCATGGCTACGTAAATCTATACCAAATCCCCATGCCTGAACGTGGGTAGTTCCAGTCTATGTTGCCGTGGGGACATACGACGCGGCATGTGCCGCACTCCACACAAGCCTCTGTGCTTAAAACCACGTGGTCGCCTTGCTGTACATAACACCTTGCAGGGCACATAAACGTACAAGGCTTCTTTTCGCACCTCCTACATCGCTCTGGGTCTATGATCTTGATGTGCGGTCTGTGAACATCTACATCCCACGCATTGGCGTTAAGTCTCTCTTCTATAGTGAAGTATTTCAAGCTCATAGGCTCCTCACCATTTTAATCATATTTATCATTAATTTTAGTAGACTTATTCTTGTCTTTTTCGACGCTTCACGTACAGCTTCAAACAAAGTCCTGTGGTTCTCATCAATGTTGAAGTAGTTATACGCCGCCGTCGTCGAGAACAACGCCAGATCTCTGAAGAGAGTTTCGTCACTTAGAAGTCTATCTGCCTTTCTAAACTTCTCTAGCTGCGGCAAGATGAAGCTACTTCTGAGCTTCTTTTCATACACGGCGAGGTCCTCCGCCGAGGGGCTACGGGCCTCTTTTATGGCCTCTGCGGCGAGGACGCCGGAGGCTATGGCAAAGTCTACACCGCGGATCAACACGCCGGTGTGAAGTAAAAAGCCCGCGGCGTCTCCGACGATGAGTAACCCATCGTAATAGAAACGAGGCGGCGACATGTTGATGCCGGCAACAGGCGTCATGTGGCCTCCGTATTCCTGTAGAGAGGCCCCCTTGACCAGGGGGGCTATGTATGGATGCAGTCTCAACCTCTCCACTAGATCGTAGACCGGCGTCTTGAGCTTCTCCCAATTCTTTAGATACACAACGACGCCAAGCGCCAACGCGTCTTTGTAGGTGTATATGAACCCGCCGCCAGGGAGGTACTCAGTGGGGTACCCAGCCAGAGCCCATGCAAGACCTTCGTCTTCGTCTAGGCCGAGTCTCTCCTCTAGAGTTTTTCTGTTTTCGAACTTCAACACCTCCTTTACGCCCACAGCGACCACCTCAGGCTCTAGCTTCTTCACTATGCCCGCCCTCTCGAGAAGCAGACGGTTAACCCCCTCAGCGTCTACGACGTAGTCCGCTTGAAGCACGTCGGGTCCTGATTGTATTCCAATAATTCTGCCCTTTTCGTCTTTCACCAGCCTATCTACGGTGACCTCCGTGACTATCTTAGCTCCGGCGTTTTGGGCTTGTTTCGACATCCAAGAAACAAACGATACCAACGGCACGACGAAGCTTGATTTTTCCTTTTCCACCACTGCGGTTTCCACAGTCAGCGCCTTGTCCTCTGTGAGGAAAGATACTCGTTCCCTCCTAACCCATCTGTCCACGGGGGCGTCTTTGCGGAACTCCGGCAGATACTTGTCGAGCCAATACGCATATATCCGGCCGCCGTAAAGCTCCTTGGCCCCCGGCTCTCTCCCCCTTTCTAAAACCACCACCTTAAAACCCGCAGAGGCCAGTCTGTAAGCCGCCGC
>JAEMPK010000049.1:0-2779 GCA_022759345.1 Pyrobaculum sp.
CCTAATCCGACTGGGCCGACCAATAGACAGTTAAGGATGTTAGTGAGGTTTCTGAGGAAGGCTGCTGTGGCAAACTCTGCAAATATTTGGAGAGAGGTTGCGGAATATATCGGGAAGCCGAGAAGACAGAGAGTAGTTGTTAATGTTGGAAAGCTTAACCGTGTAGCAGACGAAGGAGATGTTGTGGTGGTGCCAGGTAAGCTGTTGGGCGGGGGGAAGCTTTCTAAGAGAATTGTTGTGGCTGCTGTGAATGCGTCGCCTAAGGCCGTTCAGAAGGTTGTAGAGGCAGGTGGCGAGGTTTTGACAATTCCAGATCTTGTAAGGAGGTTTCCAAGGGGGAGCAGGGTTAAGATAGTAATATGAACACGATAAGGCGTTCATTAGTTGACATCTCGCAGTTGCCTGAGAGGGGAGAGATAATTATCGACGCGGAGGGCCACGTGGCAGGTAGACTTGCCACGTATATCGCAAAAGCCTTACTCGAAAAACCAGAACTACGGGTCGTTGTGGTAAATGTAGAGAAGTTAGCAATAACAGGCGACGAAAAGATGGTTATTGAATGGATCAAAAGAAAGATAAGTGAGTGGCGTACTCATTACAACCCAGAGAAGGCTGGGCCGAAGGTGCCGAGAAGACCAGACCGCATTTTCAAGAGAATTGTTAGAGGGATGTTGCCAAAAAAGACAGAGACTGGTCGTAGGGCATTAAAGAGGCTTAGGGTTTATATGTCTATTCCTATAGAGTTTACCCAGAGAAAGAGGCTAATTCTCTACGAGGTGCCGAAGGCAAAACTTAGGCTGAGACCTTTGCTTGATTACGTAACGTTAGAGGAGGTCTGGCGTAATATAGACCCGGCCGCGTGGACGCAGTGGAAAAAGGCTAGGGATTTATGGGAAAAAAAGATAAAACAGCAAAGTACTGAGTAGCCATGGACCTTAGAACCCCCGGCGCGTTTACACTGCAGGAGACTCCACGCGTGGTTATCTCTGTGGGTAAGAAGAAGACCGCCGTGGCTAGAGCCATTATAAGACCTGGAATTGGCCGAGTCAGAATAAATGGATACCCGCTTGAGCTTTGGCCTATTGAAATGGCTCGTATGAAAATAGCCGAGCCTCTAATCTTAGCTGGAGAACTTGCAAAGAAGGTAGATATCGACGTTAACGTATCGGGCGGCGGCTACATGGGTCAAGCAATTGCCACAAGAATCGCCATAGCTAGAGGACTTGTGGCGTATTTCCAAAGCCAAGAGCTTAAAGAACTCTACGAGCGATATGACTCCTACATGTTGAAGGGTGACCCTAGGCGGACGGAGCCTAAAAAGCCTGGTATTAAACATGCAAGGAGTAAGAGACAGAAGGCGTATAGATGATTATACCAGTTAGATGTTTCACCTGTGGCAGACCTCTTGGCCACCTCTATTATACGTTTAAACGTAGAGTCCTTGCTGGAGAGCCACCTGCACAAGTACTTGACTCCCTAGGTGTTGTGCGGTACTGTTGCCGCAGGACGTTGATGGCGCATGTGGAGTGGATAGACGACGTTCTTCTCTACGAAAGGCGGAGCTAGGAGATAATTTTATATATCGCTAAATACTGGCGTTTCTATGGCGAAAGCGTCGCCGCAGGTAAAGTTGCCCTCTCCAATTAAGGTGTTGACTAAGATGTTGAATAAAGAGGTGGTGGCTAGGCTTAAGGGTGGGGTAGCCGTCAAAGGCGTCTTGACGGCGTATGACGGCTGTATGAACTTAGTGCTTGACAATGCCGCAGAACTTGACAAATCTGGCGAGCCGCTTACGCGATACGGCAGAATAGTAGTAAGAGGGTCTCAAGTAATTTATATATCTGCTGTTGAAGTGGCGCCATGATCGTCGTAGAGAAGGTAGACAAGACCCCAGTTGCCAAACGCCTAGTTGAAATTGTGGAGAGGAAGGGGCAGGGGCATCCAGATTATATTGCTGACGGCATTTCCGAGTGGGTGAGTAGGTATTTGTCTAGGTATTATTTAGAGACGTTTGGCGTAATTCTTCATCACAACGTCGACAAGACTTTAGTCGTCGGGGGCCAAGCCGCCCCGCGGTTTGGAGGCGGCGAGGTCTTACAGCCAATTTATATACTCGTGTCCGGCAGGGCGACCTATGAGGTAAGGACTAAAGACGGCATTGTCAAAATACCGCTCGGCCCCTTGGTAGTGCAGGCGGCCAGAGACTGGATAAAACAACACTTCCGTTATCTCGACCCTGATCTACATACGGTGATTGACTACAGAATCGGCCAGGGCTCTACCGACTTAGTCGGCATATATGACCTCGGCGTTAAGAGTGTGCCGCTTGCAAACGACACGTCTGTTGGCGTGGGCTACGCGCCTCTTACGCCGCTTGAGGAGCTTGTCTACAAGACAGAGAGACTTCTCAACTCGCGGGACTTTAAGGCTAAGTATCCCGAGGTTGGGGAGGATGTAAAAGTAATGGGGGTTAGAGCTGGAAAGGACGTCAAATTAACTGTGGCGGCTGCCATGATAAGCAGATTAACAAAAGATAAGAGCCACTATCTCTCCGTTAAGGAGGACGTAAAGAGGGCCGTAGAAGACCTTGCCGCCAAAGTCGCCCCGGAGTACAACGTGGAGGTCACGATAAACGCCGCCGACAAGCCGGAACACGGCATATTCTACCTCACTGTCACAGGCACCTCAGCCGAGCACGGCGATGACGGAATGACAGGGAGGGGTAACAGAGCCAATGGACTTATCACTCCCATGAGGTCTATGTCGCTAGAGGCCGCCG
>JAEMPK010000049.1:2879-9995 GCA_022759345.1 Pyrobaculum sp.
AACAGAGCCAATGGACTTATCACTCCCATGAGGTCTATGTCGCTAGAGGCCGCCGCTGGGAAGAACCCGGTTAGTCATGTGGGTAAGATATACAACGTAGTTGCGCAACGAATAGCTGATAAGATCTACCAGCAAGTTAACGGCATCACCGAGGTCTACGTCGAGATCGTGTCTCAGATCGGAAAGCCGATAAACGAGCCGAAGATTCTTAATATTGAAATCATTAAAGACGGTGAACTCACTGGCGAGGTTAAGAACGAGGTAGATGCAATTGCCAAGGAGGAGCTCAGCAGAATTACGCACATCACCGAGCTTATACTAAGAGGAGAAGTTTCACTATACTAAAACCTTTGGCGGCTTTTCCGGGAACTCGACACCTCTCTCCCTAAAGTACTTATCCACGCCCTAGCCCGCTCCAGGCTCCCAGCTCTGGCCTTCCGCAGAAGCTCATCCACTGGGTCGGGCATCTTAACCGCCGGCCTAGGCGGCTCCTTAAGTCTCTCACCTCACGCCTGTAGTCTTCGACAACGCATTCGTCTCATTCCTCTGCGGAGCGGCGGTGGGGTTGATGCGGCTTTACGCCAAACCACGCCGGTACTGCTCCACTAACTTCCGTAGATCTATCTCTTTCTTCTCGTCGAGTTTCTGCCTAATCTGATTTACAAGTTCCCTTAGGGCGTCTAGATCTACGACGTAGAATTCTCCTATCTCAAGTTTTGTGACTTGTCTAAGCGGTACTCCTAAAGTTTTTCTGGCAACTGCTTCTTCTACGGTTTGTAGATTTCTACAGATTGTGCCTACGGGCTCGTCGCCTCTACACTCGGCGGTTTCTGATATGTGTACAAGTCGATATCTGGACCCGTAGTTGGTTAAGATCTCTATGAAGGTTTTTTTCAGCTGTTCTATCTCTGCTTCTTTTTTCGCAAGCTCTCCCGTAAGCATCTCTAACCTATTCTGCATTTCTCTGTATTTGGCGTCGCGCCACCTTTCGTCCTCGACGTATCTACGTAGCTGGGCGTATTCACGTCTTAAAGCGTCGAGCTCCTTCTGTAGTTGCTGATTTTCATACTCAAGAGCTTTAATCCGCGTGTTAAGCGTCTCGTCTCTGGCGGCGCATGGCTTCTCAACTGTAACATACACCACTTTCGTCTCCTTCTCCTCGCGTCTTTTCAACGCTTCAGACACCGCCTGGGCTATGGAGTAGCCGCGGATCACCAAGGCCTTGGCGTCTTCCAACTGGTCAGACTTCAAGATGTCGCCGAATTCTTTCTCTATCTTTTCAAACTTCGGCTTGTACTCCATATATGCCCTGTAGGCTGCAGCCAAGGCATCTCGCTCGTGGCTGGTCTTGGCTTGCCATTTCAATTTGTCAAGTATCTGCGTCTTTTCCTCAGAGGAGAGGTCGCGGCTAGGCGTATACAACACGGCTCCGCTCATGGCGGCCAGGCGTTTCACAAATTCAGGTGGGTCCGCTACGTCTGTGGCGACAATCACCGGCGTTCCCCACTGCTGGACGTACCTCATCACGTCACCTCTCGAGAAGCCTCTACGGGCCACCGTGTCCAGCACCTCGCCGTCTAGCGTAAGTATTGCCAAACCTGTCACAACCCCGGGATCGACGCCCAGAATCAAAAGACGGCCACGCGCGGCAACGCCTCCTCTTTTGACTGGAGCCGAATATATCGCAATCGCCACGTCTATACTCCGCATGGGCTTTACATATCTCCGTACAACTTCTCTCTTGGCATATACCACAAACTTGGCGGAGGCAACCTCTCCAGACTCCTCTCTAATAAATAAATCGTAATCAAGCCGCGCCTCCTTAAGCTTAGCCTCGATTTTAGACGCCAGCGACTTGATCCTATGGGTGACGTTTCTCATAAAGCGGTTTCTGCTCATCCCGCCAGGCGCCGTCGAGATTCTCCGGTAAATCAGTATGACCGTCTCCTCCTCGAAGAGTTTGACCGAAGTCCCCGTGCCCATGTTTGCGAGAACTGCTAAATACTCCGCAGTCTCGAGAGGCTCCAATCTGCCCCTCACGACGGCGAACCGCTCGCGCACCAGATCCTCAACCTTCCTATAGCCCTCGGGGCCTCTGGTAACCTCCACCACATCTACTGTATAGGGCAACTTCCCCAACAACCTCACCACCGGCCTGCCGTATTGAAACAACTCGCCTACGTTGTCCACGGCTAAAATTTCGACCTTGTAACGCTTGAAGAGGTGCGCCAACCCACGTGCGTCCAAGACCCCCTTTTCCACCACAGATCCGCCCTCCAGTACGGCGTAGGCGAAAGAGCCGCCGGGCGTGACGTCTATGCCCAGAATAGCCACATTATAGTAAAGACTTTTTTAAATATTCGAGAAAACGTCTGCCGCTATCGTTGCCTCCTTTGGCGGCTTTAAGTAGTTCGTCTCCGGGGAACTCGACGCCTCTCTCCCTAAAGTACTCAGCAATGTTGGAGACGTCACGTCTGAGGTAAGTCTCGGCGCTGGGATGCCCCAAGGGGATCCACTGCGGCCAGTCAATCACATACGTCCTATTGCTGACTATGACGTTGAATGGTGAAAGGTCGCCGTGGACAATGCCGAGACGCAGAGCCACGTGAAGAGTTTCCAAGAGGTCTTGAACCACCTGTTCAAGGTCGCCTGAGTCAAGTCGGTAAAGCTCGACTCCGTCTATGAACCGCATGACCACCACGTGTCTGTTATACGCCAACGGCTCTGGCACAAGTCCACCTGCTTCGAACACCTTCTCCAAGGCGTAGAATTCTGCCAAGGCGGAAAGCCTCGTCTCGTAAACCTGTCGTAGATGTTGGTACCTCCTGACCTTGGCACTAAACGCCTCTTCGTATCTAAACACAGACACGCCGCCTCTATGGAACTTCACCGCAACTTTAAAGCCAGAAGGAGACTCACCGGCATACACCACGGACTCTTTGCCTACTCCCACGGGCGTCGGCGACAGCTTCGCAACCTTCTTCCTTATACGTAACGTGTGTAAGGCCAACACGTCGTAGCCCGCCGCAGTGATTTTCCAGCCAAGATAAGGCGAGAGATTTCGCCTAAGTAGGCCGAGGTAGTGGAGACGCTTCACGCTGTCGCGGACCTCCTCCTTCCTGTATCTTGCCCATCTCTCCACCAGCTTCTGGGGGACGAACTCGTACCTCCGGTGCCCCGCCTCGATGATCCTCAATATTCTCAAGTCTCTCTTGGCGAGCCGGCTGTACGCCTCAACGACGCTCTTAATCACATTAAAAAACGTCTCCTAGAGGTTTAAAATGTGAAAAGAATCGTCACACTGGTTTCAAAAGAACAGGCGGAGGTCGGGCACCGATTCCGCGTGGTCAACATCCCTGATGAGTGCAAGACGTGCCGGCTCTTCCCCGTGTGTCTGGGGAGGCTGACCGTGGGGAGAAGTTACAAAGTTGTAGAGGTGAGACCGTCGATGGGCCAGAGGTGCAAGATCACAGATGGAGAAATGGTGCCTGTGGTAGTGGAGGAGGCGCCTATAGTGGGGTTGCTCCCTCTGAACAAGGCGCTGGAGGGTGTGATCGTAACGTTTGAAGGAGAATGTGCAGGCTGTGAAGACTGCCCCACCGATGTGGTAAGAATCGGCGAGAAGATCAAGATCGTCAAAGTGTTAGGCAGGAAGAGCTGCAAAGGGAAAGACTTCGCTATTGTTGAGTTCTTCGCCTTAGGACCGCCTTCACCCTCAAAATCAGGTGACGTAAAGACTTCTCGAGGCCCTTCTCGCGCGCCTCCTTCACGACCTCTTTCAAAATAGCCTTGGCCTCCGCGACTTTGCCATCCATTGCCATCTTCTCTGCCTCTCGTAGACGTGTTATAAGCCTAGCTGCAGTTGCTTGGACATCCTCTGCCATGTGACGCTTAAAAGAGTCTCTTTAAATGTTTTAAGCTTGGAGTATAGTCGAGCCGTGGATCGAGTCGCCGTTTATATTAAAAACCTTGAGGAGGCTTTAGAGAGCCTTGTCTTGAAGGACTCGGCGTATAGGCACATCGTAGAACTCGCCAGCGCATACCTTAAAGATTCTAAATATTACTACTCAATAGGCGATAAAGAAACCGCCCTTGCGACCGTGTCCTACGCCGAGGGGCTTCTCGATGCGTTGAAGATGATCGGCGCCGCCGCCTTTGTATGGAAGAGACCAAGCGAGATAAAAAACACGAGAACCGTTATGGTTGCTGGTACTTTTGAAATACTGCATCCAGGTCATCTTGCATATCTAAGAGAGGCGTGGAGGCTTGGCTACGTCGTCGCTGTAGTTTCTTCAGACGAAAACGCCGAGCGGAGCAAGAAGCGGAAAATAGTAATTCCTCAACAGCAGAGGGCGGAGGTCCTCTCCTCGCTTTATTACGTGCATAGAGTTGTGCCAGGTAGGCCGGGTAACATCTTTGACATATTTGAAGAGGTGAAGCCCGACGTTGTTCTTCTGGGCCCTAACCAGAACGTGTCCGAGGACATGGTGAGGGCTGAAGCGAAGAAGAGAGGTGTAGACGCGGAGATTCTTCGTCTGCCGGAGCTTAAGCAATGCGAGTTGTGTAGCACGACGAAGATCATTCAGAAGATTGTGGCCACCTTCTGTGGCGATGCCTCTCAATGTTGAAGCCGCCAAGAGAGTTCAGGAGTTACTACGTCTACGAGTCAGTTTCTCTCCTCTCCCTCCTCTAAAGACCGTAGGAGGTCTGGACGTGGCATACAGCGGAGACTTAGCCTATGGAGTCGCCGTGGTGGTACGACTCCCTTCGCTTCAAGTGGTCGACTCGGCATGTAGCATCACCAAGAACGTGGTTCCGTACGTCCCCACGTTTCTCGCCTTCAGAGAGCTTACGCCTATGTTAAGGGCGTACTTTAAGCTGAAAACAGAGCCCGACGCCATCTTGGTCGACGGGCACGGAGTGGCACATCCGCGGAGATTCGGCATCGCTTCTCACATAGGCGTCGTGTTGAAGAAACCAACAATCGGAGTCGCCAAATCCAGGCTTTACGGCGAGGAGAGAGATGATGCCGTGTTTGATCCAGCCACAGGAGAGGTGCTGGCCCAAGTGGTGAGGTGCGGCGGAAAGAAATACGTTTCTGTAGGCTCTTACGCAACCCTAGAGGATTCCGTGGAGCTCGTGAAGAGACTGTGTAAAAGCGGCGACGTATACCCTATCCGGGTGGCGCACAACCTCACCCAGAGATTGAGACGTGTGAGACCAGAGACGTTCGACCAATGGGGCGAGGCGACGAGCTGCGAAGTACCCCCCGCCTGATCCCAAGACGAAGAGGCCTCTTATGAAGCATCTTCCCAGCGCCATAAAGAGCAGTAGCGGCGGCAACGAGGTAAGCGCGCTGAAGACATCTCGCCGTGTAGATTGCAGGGCTGGCCCACATAGCTGAAGGCTTTTAAGCGTTATGTGGTTGTAAGGTCTAAAGAGGGCCAAGGGTATACGCTGTTCCAACTGTCTATGGTGAGGCAAGTAGCCATGAGATGGGTGCAGGTCCTAAAGGCGGCAGTTGCAGGGGATAATTTTATATACAGTGGCCTTTTTGACGTCTATGTCGATTAGGGGGGCTAAGCTACACGGCCCGTCACCGCCTTCCGACAGCACGACTAATTGGGTATTGGCGCCGCTTGAGAGAGGCGTTATCTTTGCGTGTCCCAACTGTGGCAAAACTACAATTATACGAAGTCATAGATCGAGAAAACTAGGCGTGCCCTATCGTTGTCCTGAATGCGGTTTTGTTGGTCCTTAGGCATAAGTTTTAAATAGGTGGTTCATGTGGAAGGCTTATGTCGGCGGAGGTGGCGTTGGTCTATAGGGTACTACCTGAGAGCGCAGAAGTAGATGTGGAGAAGTTAAAAACCGCCATAATTAACAAACTATCGCCTAAGTATAAGGTAGATAAGGTGGAAGTAGAAGAGATAGGCTTCGGCATAAAGGCTTTAAGGTTTTTCGTTAGGATGCCGGAGTCTGAAGAATATAGCTCCGACGAGGTTGAAGAGCTTTTGAGATCCGTAGAAGGCGTAGGCGGCTTTGAGCTTGAGTACTTTTCACGTCTGAGTTTTTAGCCACAACTACACATAGCGCCTAAAGCTCGCCGTTGCATCGCGAATTTACTCCCTTGATTCAACCCCAGCTGGTCTTCCTATATCCTCTAGCCAACCTCATCTCCTCATCGTTTTATAGCTGTCGGTGAAGTCTTGCCGCACTATGCGAAGAGGTAGGTATGGCGGAGAGTTGCGATAGTGAAGAAAAACTTAAAACCATGGGTGTAATAGTCCATAGCCGGGGTGGCCGAGCGGCCCAAGGCGCGGGACGGAGAAGTCCCCGATTCGAGGGCTTGGCCAAGAGATCCCGTCCCCGTCAAGGGGGCGTGGGTTCAGGGGCACCCCGCCTAGAAATCCCACCCCCGGCGCCAATTGGACTCTTCTGCGTTAAATAGTACGTCATACCATATGCCACATTGCTGAGATTTTCCTTTGGATTTTGGCTCAAGTTTTTATACCTATTTCGATATTTAGGCCGTGTCTGAATGGGTTGAGCTTAGGGTTCTTGAGAGTAAGGCCCGTGATGCCAATCGTCCTGTGGTGAGGATAGACCCTGAGGCTATGGAGAGAGCTGGCATTGTAGTTGGAGATGTTGTGGAGATCATGGGTAGGAGGAGGACGGCGGCTAAGGTTTGGAACGGCTTGCCTGAGGACAGAGGCAAGGGGGTGATTAGGATGAATAGCATACTACGTAAAAACGCAGACGTGTCGCTTAACGAGACTGTGAGAGTCAGAAAGACAGAACCTAAGCCCGCGGCTTTTGTAAAGCTCGCGCCTGTATCTATGACAATAGCTGTAGATGCGAACTTTCTACAGTACATTAAACAGCGGTTAAGAGAGTACGTGGTGGTTGAAGGCGACATGTTACAGATATACGTATTAAGCCAGCCTCTTACGTTTCAAGTAGTTCAGACAAAGCCGGCAAACGCCGTCTTAATAATCACCGATGATACTCAAATACAGATATTGGAGAAGCCAGTCTCCGGCGTCAAGATTCCCCACATAACCTGGGAGGATATTGGTGATTTGGAGGATGCTAAGCAGAAGATTAGGGAGTTGG
>JAEMPK010000056.1 GCA_022759345.1 Pyrobaculum sp.
AATAAGAGCCGACATGGCAGACTAGACAGCAGAATCGACGAGACAACAAAAGAATAGACGAGACAGCGCATAGACGTAGTCGCGAAGTCGATCTCGGCGCGGATAGACGAGACGAATAAAAGGATTGATGACTTTTTGGCAACTGTGCCTCTATCAAACCTCTATACGCGCTACCTCTCCGTTGCATATATATTTGTCAAGTAGAACGTATTCTGGTGCACATGGTAGCTCCAGCTTCACATCGCCCACCACCTGTCGGCCTACGACGACGCCGTAAGTTGATATGAAAAAGTCCGAGACGGCAATTTTCCGGCCTCTCCACACAACGGCGCCGGGGAGATAGTAGATTAGGGCGTTGGCCACGGAAAGGGGCTCTGCGCCGTCCGACCCCTCTACGTCGTAGGTTGTGAGGTATCTGCCGTCTATAGTGAAGGCCTTAAACACCGTGGAGACAGAGTCCTCCCCCATCTCGATATCTCTCACTATTAAGAGGCGGGGGTCCAGCATGTCCACGTGGAAGCTTACTCCGCATGGCGCCGGTATGAGCCTGTACTCCTCAGGCGTCGCCACAACAACGAAGCCGTCTGTACAGTAGAGAGATTTGACGTCTGCGAAGGGATAGATGGGCGAAAAGTCCCACTTCCCCAGACACCTCACTTCGCGCACAGGCCGCCAGCTGTCTAGGTCTATTACTTTCGCCTCGTCGTCTAGAACCGCGACGGCGTATTTAGGCGCCTTGTATATGCCGCCCACCAGGCCGTAGGGTATAAGCACAAGATTGAACTCGCCAAACAGCGACCCGTCGGGTTTATAGAGGCGCCCGCCCCTCAATATGGCGCTGCCGTAGTGGACGCCATCGTCTACCCAAGGCACCTCGGCCGCTACGTCCAGCCCACGCGCCCTGCCTTTCTCAACTACGTAGAGCTCACCTTTTGAGTTCCCCACGTACAACATAGCCCATTCCCACGGCCAGCACAAGATAGTGTACGGAAAGCTGGACTTGAGGCCCCACTAGGAGCGGGAAAAGGGAATACCTTGACTTGGAGGAAAGCGCGGTGAAGACGGCGAGTGGAAAGAGCAGCGGCACGGTCAAGCCGAGGCCGAAGATGAGCACCATGCCCATGTAGTACGGAGACGCCGCAACGACAGCCAGCGCTGCTGCGGCAGTCAGCACAGCCCACTTCCTAATCGTGAATCCCCCCAGCAGAGGCAACAACGCCCACGCCAGATCAAATAGCCAAGTGTAGAACCCAGACCCACCCAGCGCCA
Source organism: Pyrobaculum sp. (assembly GCA_022759345.1). Classification (GTDB taxonomy): domain Archaea; phylum Thermoproteota; class Thermoprotei; order Thermoproteales; family Thermoproteaceae; genus Pyrobaculum. The sequence continues at coordinate 1,270 of JAEMPK010000056.1, forward strand.
AACCCACTACCTCCCTCGCGGCGTAGTAAACCCCAAACGCCAGGTTAAGCTTGTCCCGGAAGAAAAGTGAGGAGAACAACGGGAGGAGCCAGAGGAGTTTTATGTAGATCCCCACGTAGGACGCCAGGTCCATAGCCGTTAAGATAAGGGCCGCCGCGGTAAGCGGCAGGGCGCGTCTGCCCCAGTGGCCCAGCAACAGGAAGGAGTAGACGTATAGAGTGAGCATAGATACGAACCCAACCCACTGGATCCCCACGAAGAGGGCGTGCGTGACGGGCGTCGCGGGGACGAAGATCCAGAACCTGTTGAGTATCCTGTTTAGAAAAAACTCAAGAACTAGAAAAAAGAGGTACATTTACTTTCTGCGAAGCGCGAGACCAGCCACCACAGCCAGCAACGCCACCAACACACCTATGACCACCCAGGCCCAGGCAGGCGTTGTCTCAACGACGTACGTCTGTGTGACCGTTGTAGCAGAGGTCTGCGTGGCGGTCGGCGCCGGTTGCGTCGGCTGAGTCGCCGCAAATATGGGCCTCTCAAGGTGGAACTGCACCCATCCGCTGGTGGCCTTCAAGCCACCTCTCTCGCCCTTTGAGCCGTCCCACGTGGCGAAGGCGGCGCTGAAGTCGTCGGCGAGCGAGCTCATCAGCGGATGCACCGAGCCCAGCGGTCTGACCAGCACCACGTACCACGCCCCGTCTTTGTATACTGCATATGCCTGCACCACCTGCGCCGAGTCAGGCAACAGCTCCACTGGCGAGGTCGGTGTTGTCTGGAGGCCCAGGGCCTCTCTTTGCTGGGGGCTGAGGCCGTACCCGGCGCCGGCCACCAGATTCTCTACGCCTACCCCGGCCCTCCAGTAGATTATGTTCACGGGGTTGTCCACGGTGCCCATGCATATATACGGCAACTGGGCCCTCGACACGGGGAACTGCACAGCCACCGCGTCTGGAAACACGTCGAGGCCGCCCGGCTTAGCTACGTCTTGTGTGGCGTCTTTCCACGTCAGCAGGAACGCTATGTGTGTGCCGTTGTACACGGCAGACACAGACACCGCCCGGTTCTCGACAGCGGGGGCAAGCGGGTAGACGAGGGTCTGGCTAGTGAGGGGCACATCCGCTGGCTTAGGCCACAGAGGCGAGGCAGGGTCCACAGGCAGGCTTCCGTTTATGAACTTCACCAACACGGCCGACTCCTGCGCTGTAACAACCATGACGCCCAACGCGGCGAGCACAACGGCGACGGCGAGGGCGACGCCCGGAAGCAGGAGCTCGGGCCTCCTCATGGCAACCCCGCTACACCTCTCTGTAGTTGCGGCTGGTTTGCGTATCTCTTCGGGTTGGTGGGTATGACGAATCTGTCCTCGTACCGCGCTATGGCGAACAACCTGTACATCTCCTCGGCGTCTTGCTCAGTCAGACCCGCCTCGGCGAGAGCTTGCTTCGCCTTGTCCGCCAAGCCAGGCTCCGTCACGTTTTTGCTACGTTCATAGATGCGCACCGCTATCAACTTCTTCAAGGCTTGTTCCACCAGAGCCGTGTCGCCGGCCGTGAACATAGACGCCAGGTACTTAACCGGTATCCTGAGCTCGGAGACTCTTGGGAACACGTCGGTTATCTTGGCGCCGTATGCCTGCTCGAAGGTGGTCACCACGGGGCTCAGCGGCGGCACGTAGAAGATCATGGGCAAGGTCCTAAACTCGGGATGCAGCGGGAACGCCACCTGCCACTTCTTCACCATCTTGTAGACGGGGGACCTCTGGGCCGCCGTGATCCAGTCGTCAGGTATCCCGGCGCTCCTCGCCGCAGATATGACGTCGGGGTCGAAGGGATCCAGCAACACCTCGTCGATGAACCTCCTCATGAGGCGCGTTGGGTCCGGCTCGGCGGCCACGTCGAGGACCTTGTCGGCATCGTAGAGCAACACGCCTACGTATCTAATCTTCCCGACGCACGTCAACGCGCAAACGGGGGGTTGCCCAGCCTCTATCCTCGGGTAGCAGAGGATACACTTCTCCGACTTGCCGGTCTTCCAGTTGTAGTACACCTTCTTGTAGGGGCAGGCCGCCACGCAGTATCTGTAGCCGCGGCACCTGCTCTGATCCACAAGCACTATGCCGTCCTCCTCCCTCTTATAGATGGCCTTCCTGGGGCAGGCCGCGAGGCATGAGGGGTTTAGGCAGTGATTGCAGATCCTCGGCAGATACATCATAAACACGTCCTTAAACTGCGTGTAGATCGACTTCTGCAGGGGGTCTAGGTTGGGGTCCTCAAGCAGCAGGTCCGTCCCAGCCAAGTCGTCGTTCCAGTTGGGGCCGTTGGACACGTCCATGGGCCGGCCGTCTATCAGCGAGATGGGCCGGGCCACCGGCTGCTGGTCTGTCTGCTTCTCGGAGAACAGCACCTCGTACTCGTATGTCCAGGGTTCGTAATAGTCGTCTAGGCCTGGCGGCTTGTAGTCCTTCTTTATCTCGATCCTCAGCTTCAGCTTCCCGCCGTCGAGAACCCACCCGCCGTTGTGCTTATCCTGGTTCTCCCACTGCCTCGGGTAGCCTGGGCCTGGGCGAGTCTCCACGTTGTTCCACCACATGTACTCGGCGCCTTGCCTGTTGGTCCACACGTTCTTGCAGGTAACAGTACAGGTGTTACAGCCGAGACATTTATCGAGATTCATAGCCATTGAGATCTGGGCGCGGACCTTCATAGCCTCACCGAACTAGCAGGCCTTATTACCGCTATCTCGTCTCTGTTTACCCCGGTGGGGCCGTAGTAGTTGAAGGACCAGCTCAGTTGCGCGTAGCCGCCCACCATATCTGTCGGTTTGAGGTGTACACTTCCCAAGCTATTGTGTGTGCCCGCCCTCTTGCCCGTGAGCGGACTTATGGGAACGTAGATGTGCCTCTCTTGGGCGTGATACATTATGACGGTTCCGCGGGGAATCCTCGGGCTCACAACTGCTCTCGCCACTACGACGCCGTTTGCGTTGTAGACCTCTATCCAGTCGTTGTCCTTGATGCCGAGCCACTTGGCATCTTCGTCGTTTATCCAGACCACCTGCCCGCCTCTAAACAGCGTCAGCATGATGAGGTTGTCCCAATACGTGCTGTGGAGATTCCACTTGCCGTGCGGCGTCAGATACCTTGCAACGAGGTATCTACTTCCGTCCTTCTCCACGCGGTACTTAGCCGGGTCGTGCCAGAAGTCTTTTACATCCAAGCCCAGCAACACTTTATCCACGTCTGCATCAACCACCGGCCGCTTGTGTATTGGGAGGCTCTCCCCCAGCTCCCTAAACCACTCGTGGTCTATATAGAAGTGTTGCCTCCCTGTCAAGGTGCGCCAAGGCACAAGCCTCTCGGTGTTTACAGTAAACGGCGAGTAGGTACGTCCCGGCGCCTCTATGCCGTTCCACACAGGCGACGTGGTGACGCGTCTGGGTTGCGCCACGATGTCGTCGAAGGTGATCCGGTGCTCTCTAGCCGGGAGGTCGGCGAGCTTAAGCCCAGTCACCTGCTCGAGGTTCTTCCACGCCATGTAGGCCACCTCGCCGTTGGACTCAGGCGACACCGCCAGCATTGTCTCTGCCGCCTTCTTGTCGGTCTCTAGGCTGGGGCATCCCTCCACAGCGGCGCACCTCCCCTTCACGTAGTCTGAGGTGGCCGGGGTCAAGCCGTTCTTCTCCCTGAGATACGCATACTGCTCCACGGGCTTAAACGCGGGTATGCCCTTTGCAGACAAGCCAGCTGTCACCACCAAGGGGCCGTAGGTGATATACATGTCGTACACATCCCAATACCTCCTGACGACGAGCGACACGGAGGCCATGGTCTTGCCCGGAATGGGGTCCACTTCGCCTTTCTTCCAGTCCTTGACCTCGCCGAGGGGCTGGGCGATCTCGGTTGGGCTGTCGTGCATAAGCGGTGTGAGCACCACGTCGTAGGCCTCCTGCGGGAGATACTTAGGCGCCAGCTCGGAGAACTTCTTCGCGATGGTCTTAAAGATGTCCCAGTCGGTCTTCGCCTCCCAGGGCGGGTCAATCGCCGGGGTGAACGGGTGTATGAATGTGTGCATGTCAGTCATGGAGAGGTCGTACTTCTCGTACCAAGTCGCCGCGGGCAGGATCACATCGGCGTAGATGGCTGAGGTGGCCATCCTGAAGTCCAGCACCACGAGGAGGTCCAGCTTGCCCTCCGGTGCTGGCTTCCTAACGTTCACCTCCTTCACAAGGCCCTCCTCCACAGCCCACTCCCTATTCATTACGTTGTTGTCTGTGCCGAGGAGGTGCTTCAAGAAGTACTCGTGGCCCTTAGACGAAGCACCCAGCAGGTTCGACCTCCACAGGAAGAGGACTCTTGGCCAGTTCTCAGGCGCGTCGGGGTCCTCAATCGCGAGCGTCACCTCGCCCTTCTTCAACATCTCGGCCACCCGCCTAGACACGTAGCTACCCCACTGGTTCTGCGGAACATTCTGTTGCTTCGCCTCATCTACAAACTTTGCGCCGAGATCCAGGGGATTCACGTTGAGGCTTGGGTAGAAGGGCAACCAGCCCAGCCTCACCGCTATCACGTTTGCGTCCATCGAATGGAGGTTACCCCACTTCTTCGCCCACGGCGCGGCGTGACTACTCGTCGTCGTAGGGTCGTACCTCCACTGGTCCGTGTGGACGTACCAGTAGCTGGGGGAGTTCTGCTGACGCGGCGGCCTGACCCAGTCCAGGGCGAAGGCTACGGAGGACCAGCCTATCAGCGTTCTGATTTTCTCCTGCCCCACGTAGTGGGCCCAGCCGCCGCCGTTTTTGCCCTGCGTACCGCCGAGGAGGACCAGCAACAAGATGGAGCGGTACATCAAGTCGGTATGGTACCAGTGGTTTATGCCAGGCCCCAAGAATATCATGGCGCGGCCGCCGCACGGCGTATTGTCGTCGCCGAAGAACGGTGGGTCGCTGGGCCTGCCGAAGATGGGCTTTGAGTAGATGGCCGTGTCCATGAAGCCCCTGGCCATCTGCAACACCGCATCGCGGGACACCCCAGTTATGGCCTCCTGCCACGCCGGCGTAAACGGCTTCGGGTCGTTGTAGTCCGCGGGGTAGTCGCCGCCGAGGTCGCCCCTCCTCACGCCTAGATGAGCCGCCAGCAGGTCAAACACCGTGGTCACATACTTATCGCCGACTTTGACGGCCGGCACCTCCCTGACGAAGCCCTTCACCTCGAAGTCCATGGCCATGAACTTAACCGGCACCTTCTCGTATCCCCCCACCTCCATTACAGACAGCACGGGGTCTATGTCGGCCTCGCCGGCGGGCGTTATGCCCCTCAGCTGTAGGTTCCACTTACCGCTCCCATCCCACCTGAAGCCGATGGAGCCGTAGGGAGCCGCCAGGGTGCCGTCTTTCTGCATAACCACGCTCTTCCACTCTGGGTACTGCCCCACCTTGTCCTTGAGCTCCGGCACGTCGGACGCCCTCAGGAAGCGGCCCTGGAGGTAGGTGCCGTCGCCGGCTGGCTCCAGCACCACGAGGAAGGGCAGGTCCGTGTAGCGCCTTGCGTACTCCCTGAGGCACTTAACCTGCCTGTCGACGTAGTACTCCTTCAAGGCGACGTGGGCCGCGGCGAGGCCCAGCGCGGCGTCGGTGCCCGGCAACGCCGGCACCCACATGTCGGCGAACTTTACATGTTCGCTGTAGTCGGGGCTCACCACCACCACCTTGGCGCCTCTGTACCTAGCCTGGGTGTACATCTGGGCGTCCGGTGTCCGCGTCAGAGGGAGGTTGGTCCCCCACACGATCATATACTGCGCATGGAACCAGTCGGCCGACTCCGGCACGTCTGTCTGCTCGCCCCACATCTGCGGGCTGGCCGGAGGCAGGTCGGCGTACCAGTCGTAGAAGGAGCCCATGACGCCGCCTATAAGTTCTATGAAGCGGGCTCCCGAGGCGTAGCTCACCGGCGACATGGCGGGGATGGGGGTGAAGCCGTAGATCCTGTCCGGGCCGTACTTCTTGATAGTGTATATCAGGGCGGCCGCTATGAGCTCAGTAGCCTCGTCCCAGCTAACCCGACTCCACCCGGCCTTGCCCCTGGCCTTCTGATAAGCCGCGCGGTTCTGCGGGTCCTCCACTATGCGCCTCCACGCCTCCACCGGGTCGCCAGTCTCCGCCTTGTACTTCCTGTATAGGTCAATGAGGACCCCCCTCACGTAGGGGTACTTAACCCTCAGCGGGCTGTAGATGTACCAGGAGTAGCTGGCCCCCCTGGGGCACCCCCTGGGCTCGTAGTTGGGTATATCCGGCGCAATGTCGGGGTAGTCCGTGGCCTGTAGCTCCCACACCACGAGACCATCCTTGACGTAGACATTCCAGGAGCAAGACCCAGTGCAGTTGACGCCGTGGGTGGATCTGGCCACTTTGTCGTACTGCCACCGCCTCCTGTAGAGATCCTCCCAGCTTCTGTCTGGGTACTGCAACCGAGTGTCCATAAACTGGGCAAGCGGCTTGAGGTATTCTAAGTTCTGCGCCAACGCCAACACGCCGGCAGAAACCCCAACGGCGGCGGTTGCGGCCAGCAATCTCCTACGTGTTGTAGTTAACATTGAGTATAAGCAGGAGGTAGGTCTAAAGTTTTGAGATGTGGAAAAACCCGGGATTTTGGTTTCTTTTTCCCGACGTGAGGTGTTTATAAAACAGCCACAGCGTAAAGAGGGCAAAAGATGCAAAGGACACGGCGAGACCCACGGCTAAAACGGGCAGTACCGCCTTCTTTAGCCCGCTTGACGCCGCGGCGAGGTCGACGGCGCCCTTTACAAACATCGGCGAGAGCTGGTACACGAAGGCGCCGGCGAGCGCCACAGTGCCGCCTACCGCCAGGTGCCAGCCTGAGATGTACATAGCCCTGTTACAGAACTCCGTCAAGTAGAGGAGAAACATAGCAGAGGCGGCTACACAGGCGAGCATGTGCCAATGAGCCACGTTGTATGTGATCTCGTCTTCAAGAGGCCAGACGGCTCTAAGGGTTTTTATCTGCGGCGTGGGGCCGGTGGAGGTGACAAACACCACCTATGGGGACCAAGAACAGGCCCAGCTTCACGGGATCGCGCCAACCTCCGCCCTTCAGCATGGCGCCGAGCCTAAGCCAGAGAAAAAGCAGGGTGAGGTGGAGGGGTCCGATCCAGCCGAAGATTATCTGGTGGGCTATGGGCCTCCACACGGGCACCACCGCAGTTCCGAACAAGGTCACGACTACGCCTATGCTCTGAAACACAAGCGCCCACCTGTAAAGCCGCGGCCTCCACTCCCACATTCGCGACCACCTAATCCACCTGCCCTGTAAAGACTGCGTATTGCGTCAGTTGCTTGGCGCTGCCTCCCTTGTGGATCACCCATAGTTTGAAGACGGCGCCTTCGTCTTCAAGTTCCTCTGCACCAGAGCCCTTGCTAAAAGGCTTAAAATCAAGGAGGGACAGTGGCGCTCGTCCCACTTCACCCTCCAGCTTGTTTCGCTGAGGAGAGTTCTGCTCACGAGTAGATAAAAGAAGGCGTTTAGACTTTTTGCAACAGGGGGCTTGAGGGAGGTGGCTGAGCCGCTCGGCGTCTCGAAGCCCACTGCCTGTAGGCTTGTGAAGAGGGCTTTGCAGAAGCTAGCTTATCAGCTGGGTTAGCTTCCGCAACGTCTTTTTGAAGGTCTTATATACGGCGACTTTGGAGACTGCCGACTCCCGGGCCGCGGAGCTTATGTTGTGGCCGTTGGCCAAGGCTGAGAGGACCTCCCTCTGCCTCTTGGTGAGGGTCACGTCGGCCGGGCTCAGCGGCTCCGCCTTGATGACTTGGCTTACGTGTTCGCCCAACAGCCTCCTGACGGCGTGTGTATCCGCCACGATGACCCGCAACCTGCCGTCTATTATCATGGGGGTGCCGAGGACGTAGGAACGCGTCATGAGCTTGTAGAAGAGACACTCCTCGCACCGCGCCGCCGCTACGTGAATGCCGCCCGGCCTCTTGACTATGTGGTATATCACCCCGTTTCCCACCCGGAACCCCAGGTGAGCAACGGCGTCCCGGGGAATCTTGTCGCAAAGTCTTAAATAGAGCTTGAGATACTGCATATGAAATAGATGTTTTCCATTTATAAATATCGATATTGATTATAGGTATATTAATATGTGTTCAATCGTCTATGTATGGTCATGTTTTTAAACAG
>JAEMPK010000181.1:0-1911 GCA_022759345.1 Pyrobaculum sp.
GCCATATTCGTGAACCCGACCCAGAACCCAACAGCCTCCCCGGGCACGTACGTAGAAATAGATTCATATGGGAACCCTACCACGACGCCGCCCAGCTGGATGAGGCTGAACAAGCAGACGGCTATTACAAGCGGGCAGACTGTGACGGCAAATCTGCAACTGACCGGGATCACGGGCTATATAATAGCCGTCGCGTTCGTCGTCGTTGACCCATCCATCGGGTTTCCTGGCCCCCTCGGAGACTTTTGGGCCTACTGGGATAACTTCGCAATATCAGGCACAGGCCGTTGCGTCGCGCCTCCTGGCATAATAAACGGCACCGCACGGGGCTACAACTACACACTTGCCTTTGCGGCCGGAAACGGCTTTGTCACCGAGGCAGACGCAGGGGCGTCCAGCTCGGGCTATGCGATAGCTAGGTACTGGCTCCCCTCGCCTATATACGCCTCTGGCGCTTCTGTATCGCTGTCTGGCACATATTTCAGGGCGTTTGGCGACGGGCAGAACAACATTATGTACGTCTCGGTCGGCGTTGATACGAACTGGGACGGGCAAATAGACAAAGAGTACATCCTGTACAGAGCCGACGTAGTTGGCTCTGGTCAATCGGGCGTTATATACTCGGCGTTTTTCACAGATGCACAGGGCAACCCGGAGCAGGTCTGTACCGTGACCTCCGCCAATCCGGGTAACTGCGCACCCACAAACACGGCGAGATATGTTGTGACCTACGGCGGGCCGCTTATCAACGGTACGCCTTATACGTGGCCGATCTCTCTAAACGTGGACGGCATAGTGTTGGCTGTGGCCATGGGCGTCACCGACTATTCGAATTATGGCGATGGTGTGCCTGGCGACGTCTTTGGCGTCTGGAGTAATCTCACCATAAATCACTACACCTGCCACCTACCCAGCGACTGGAGTGCCACCAGCCCCTACGTTATGGTGGTTAACAACTACTTGCTGGTACCCACCTCAAGTAGCATCGCCTACAAGCCGCTCATCACTACGCCCATCCGCGCCTTGACTTACGTGGCTAACTTCTCCGGCGTGGGGACTTATGCAGTTTTCGATTCTTCGCTGGGCGTGATATTCGGCGTCTCTGTCAGCGGTAGCTCGTTTACGGCGCTTTGCGGCGGCGGGTCTACGCCGCTTGGCTCTCTGCCGGCGGCGCGGTGGGTGGAGCTCAGGCCGCTCAACGGCCTCGGCGACATCATCATCAGAGACCAATACGGCGCGATATTAGCCAGATACGGCTGTAGATACACAGCCGCTCCGCAGTACGTGGGGTTCAGAGGCGGACTGCTGAGGGTGTACAACGTGACTGCGTTGGGGTGATATGACGCAAGCCGAATCTAAGGCCGCGGTGCTGGCGGGCGTCCAGCAGGAGCAGCTGGAGGCTGGGGAGAGGAGGCGTAGCGTTGTGTTACTTCTGCTCGGCTTGGCGGCGGCGATTCTTGCCTTTTGGCCGGGGGTCCCCCATCTGATGACGGGAGCCGCGTTCTCCGTGTCGGCGGCGCCGGTGGAGGGGGGTACGGGTGGGAATGTGGTTTTGGTGGGGTATAACGGGTCTCAGAAGTTTTTTGTGTGGGCTCCGCCTGGCTCGGTTGTGCGGTGGGACGTGGCTTTTTGCAACGTGGCGGACGGCGACGTGTCTGCGGTTGTAAGGGTGGTGGAGGTGCCTAACGGAGTTAGGCGTTTTCTTTTCTACATAAATGAGACGAGGTTCGGCTGGGATGGGGCTAACTACACCGAGTGGCGCGCCCTCTTCAGACCTAAAGCCTGCGTGCCCGGCAGGCTGGAGATTGTGGTAGACGGCCGCGGCGCCAGAAACGCTGTGTATCTAGTAAAGATGGAAGTCACGTCTCTCCTCCCGTCTTAACCGCGGGGCAAGACGCGCCAGCCGCCGCC
>JAEMPK010000181.1:2011-9353 GCA_022759345.1 Pyrobaculum sp.
ATTTGTTTGAAGTCTCCTGCCCTCTTGAGGACTTGGGTTTCTCTTGCGTCGTCGTATATGGGTAGCCCCGCCGCCTTTTTCAGCCTGCCCATGTCTCTGCAGACCTCCAGTCTCTTTTTGAGGAGGTACATGAGGCCGCCGTCTACCCAATCCAGCGTCTCTCTAAGCGTCGGCAGTCCTTCGCCGGCCGGCGACGCGCCGATGGCTAGGAGGGCTGCGTAGTAGGCGTCTGCGGTCATCTGGCCGGGGGCCGTGGCTTCGCCGAGGGAGACGTACATTATGGGGCTCCCCAGAGCCGCCGCGGCGACCCTGGTGTAGGCCCCCGCAGGCCCCATGGCGAAGGCCACGGTGGGCTTCTCCACAGCGCCGATGAGAGACAACACCCGCAGTCCGTCTCGCGGCTCTTTTGCGTACGTCACCACCTTGACCACGTCGCCGAGCTCCGCCGCCTTCTTCGCCCAGCTGAGGAGGACGTCGACCGGCGGCGTCCCTCCGAAGTCGTGTCTGCTGGCTATCAAGAGGGTTTTTCCCCGCGCCGCGGCGACTTGCCCCGCGATGGAGGCCTCAGCCTCCACGTCTACGTAGTGGGGGTTTAGCTCGAGGAGTTTTAGATAGAGGCCGGCCCGCTCCTCCTCGGAGCCGCGCCAAGCCCCGCCCTCTTCGCGCCTCCTCACGGTGAATATGACAGTTTTCTTGGCCGCCGCCTGTTCAAGCGCCGGCCGCACCTCGGCCAGCCCGGCCTCTAGGTAGTCTAGGCGGAGCTCGAGGCAGGGCACCGGCGCCTCCAGTGCTCTGTACACGTCGGCGGGTCTCCGCACCGGGACTGATCCACATATCAATACCCCATGGCTCTGCATGTGGGGCTATTTAAAAGGTTGCGGGCCTATATATCCAGCAGAGCCTGCACTGGAGGCACTGGGGGCCTCCGGCGAATTCCTCTGGGTCAAACACCACGCGGCTTGCCGCGGGGCCCAGCCTCTCTCTAAGCCGCCTGCGCAACTGCGCAACGTCGACCCTTGCCCTCGGCGCGTGTTGGACGTGGTTGAGGAAGAGGAGTATCGTGGCCTCTGTGTTTTCGAGCAGGTGCTGGAGGGCTTGGAGCTCTTCGTCGCGGCCTGGCGTGTAGACGAAGGTGATGAACCCGCGCCTTAGCTCCCGCCAGACCTCGGCGACTTCGGCGTAGTTGAAGGGGTCTGCGCTTAGGTGAATGATTAAGTTTTTGGGGATGTCGGCGCCGCGGATTAGGCGGAGGGATTTGGTGTATGTGTAGAAGGTCTTGTGGGGAAGCCTCCTCGCGACTTCAGCCCACTTCTCCAGGTACCTCCTGTCGTAGAAGTCGCCGCTTACGTGTAGCCTCACCACTGGGTGGGGGAGCCTGCTGAGGTACCTAACCGCGACGTCGGGGAAGTCGTCTCTCAGAGAAAGGAGGTAAGCCGCCGCCTCGCGGACGTGGGCTCTCCAGTTGACGATTTCGTATATGGCGTAGCACCACTTGAGGCAGAAGGGGGTGTGGCCGGGGCAGGTGAAGACGGGGGGCAGGGAGAAGAAGGGTATCTCGCCCATTTTCCTGTTGCCGATGGTGAAGGGGCCAAGCCACCACCTCCCCACTCCGACCAGCTCCGGCTCGAATGGCGTGTCCGCCAGGCACTGCTCGTCGCCGCAACGGGCCCACGTCTCGGCGAGTTCCCTGGCCAGCTCGCTTTTTACGAGTCTCTCCGTCTCCTCCACGCGCCAGAGCCTCATCTATTTTAACGAGACGTATCTTATATGGATTTTGCCTCTGTCCTTGCGCGGATCAAGGAGGCTTCGCCTAAGCACAGGCTGGACATAGGAGACCCCGATCTGCCTCCGCCTCCGGAGTTCGTCGAGGCGTTGAGGAGGGTGGGCGACTTCAGGTACGGCCCCGCGGAGGGCCTCCCCGAGTTCCGGGAGGCCGTCGCCTCTCTCTTCGGCGTAGAGCCCAGCGAGGTGGCGGCGGTGGCCGGGGGGAGGCACGGCCTCGCCGCGTTGATGTGGGCCTTCAGGCGGCGGAGGCTTCTGACGCCGTCGCCCTACTACCCGGGCTACTTCGAAATCGCGGAGGTGTTCGGGCTCCGGCTCGGGCTCGTGGAGACGGACGGCGGGTGGATGCCCTCATTTACTGAGCGGGGGGTGTACGTGGTGAACTACCCCAACAACCCCACCGGCGTCGTGTTGCCCAGGGGGAAGGTGAGGGAGCTTGTGGACGTGGCGGAGTTCGTAATCAGCGACGAGATATACCGCGACATAGTCTTCGGCGAATTTACGTCGCCTATGGAGCTGAGCTCCTCCGTGGCGGTGGTGTACAGCTTCTCCAAGGTGCTCTCGGTGCCGGGGCTTAGGGTGGGGGCCGTGGTGGCGCCGCGGGAGCTGATAAAGGAGGTCGTCAAGTTCAACAAGGCCACCGTGAACGTGCCCCCCACGCCCGTCCAGAGGGCCATAGCGTCTGTGGCCGACATCTTGCCCAGGCGTAGGGCCGAGGTCTCCGAGGCCTACCGGAGGAGGGCGGAGCTGGCGGCCAGCCTGCTCAAGCTGGAGTTCGTGAGGCCAGGCGGCGCCTTCTACGTGTTCCCCCGCGTCGGCGACGACGTGCGTTGCTTCGAGACTGCGCTGGCCACGGGGGTTTCCCTACTCCCTGGTTCGCTCTACGGCGACCCCCGCCACGTGAGACTGGCGCTTGTGGAAGACGAGGAGAGGCTGAAAGAGGCCTTTACTGCGGTGAACAAGGCCTGCGGAGACCTGCGTTGAGGGCCATGGGCTGCGCGTCGGCGTGTGCGTACGGCGGCGGGACCGTGATCAACGCGATAGCCACAGGCCACGGCGCCGCATTCCCCATCTCTCTGAAGGTCGTGGCCGAGGTGTGTAGCTCTGACGAGTATAGGGTTGAGAGCTACGCCGACGTCGACCTGGCGCCGATACGTAGAATTGCGGAGAAGGTAGCGGAGAGGTTCGGCACGGGCACCCTCTCGGTCCGCTTCTCCGGCGACCTACCCACCGCCGGCGGGCTGAAGTCCAGTAGTGCCGCTGTGAACGCGTTGATAATCGCGGCGGCGCGTCTCGCCGGCGTCGAGATCGACCTGTTCGACGCGGCCCGTCTCAACGCCCAGCTGAGCAAGTGGGCTGGCATAAGCGTCACCGGGGCCTTCGACGACGCAGTCGCAAGCGCCGTCGGCCGTAGCTACCTAACGGACAACCACAAGCTGGTGGTCATAAGAGAGCTCGACGTGAGGGGGAAGGCTGTGGTGTTGGTGCCGCCTTATGAAAAGAGGCGGCACAAGCTGGAGGAGATGAAGGCGCTGGCGCCTGTCATCAGGACGGCCGTGGCCTACGCGGGGCTGGGCATGTGGCGCGAGGCGATGTTGATAAACGCGGTGGCGTACGGCTACGCCCTGGGCTACCCCCCAGAGCCCACGCTGGAGGCCCTGCGCCGCGGCGCCGTGGGCGGCGTCTCCGGCACCGGCCCCTCCCACGTCTTCGTCACCGACGCCCCCGAGGAGCTGGCGGAGGCCCTTTCGAGGTTCGGGAGGGTGTACGTCGTGGACATCCCTCAGTCGCCCTGCTCCACGTAGGTGCCCAGCTTCGTGTAGGCGGCGGCCAGCCTCTTCCCGTTGACCACGACCTCGGCCAGCCTCTCGCCCAGTATGTAGAGAGCCGGCCACTGGACGTCGGTCTCCACGGCGTTGTCTAGCCGCGTCACTGAGGCGGGGCCTTCGTCTCTGTATATGGTCCACCTCCCCTCGCCGTATATGAGGAGGGCCTCTTGCGTAGGCACGGCGGAGCCCGACCGTATGTACAGCGGCATGTCTGCCTCGGACACGACCCAGCTGGGGCCTAGGTGGACGCGCCCCGTGGCCAGGTCCATCCATGCGCCTTTGGGCAGATAGACGTCTCTCTGCCTCACGCCTTTGTCTAAGATGGGGGCGTAGAGGAGGTAGGGCCCCACCATGTACTCGTCGTGTATCTTAAAGGCGTCTTCGTCCTCTGGGAACTCGAGCCCCAGCGGCCTCACGATGGGGTAGCCGTGGAGGTGCGCCTCCCAGACCAGATGCTTGAGGTAGGGGAGGAAGCGGAGCCGCATCTTGACCGCCTCCACCGCCATGTGGCGGTACTTGCTCGGCAGCCGCGTCACCTCGGCGTCGGGGGTTGCCTTGTCTCTGTGGACGCGGTATATGGGGAAGAAGGCCGCCGCTTGGTACCACCTAGCCACTAGCTCGTAGTCGCCGAGCCCGGCGAAGCCCCCCACGTCGCAGCCGACGTACGGCACGCCTGAGGCGGAGAGCCCCAACACAGACATCACGGCGAGTCTCAGCCCCTCCCAGGTGCTGGGGACGTCGCCTGTCCAAAGGGCGGCGTACTTCTGTATGCCGAGGTAGCCGGAGCGGGAGAGTATAAACGGCTCCTTCCCCGCCGCCTGTAGCCCCTTGTACGTGGCCTCGGCCTCGTAGTAGGGGTACAGCCCCCTGACTTTTTCATGCGGGACCTTGACACCGTCGACGACGTGGTAGGCGCCTCGGGGGGCCTTGCAGTACAGCTCCTCTCTGTCGAGGGGGCGGGGCGTGGCTCCCGCCAGTGCGTGTATCCTCGAGCCGCTTGCCAGCACGTCGCAGTTGAAGACGGTGGGCTCGTTCATGTCCAGCCAGATCCCGTCAATGTTGTACGTAGAGACGAACTCCGCCACGTGGGATGCCCACAGCTCTCTGCACCGCGGGTTCAAGAAGTCGGGGAGCGCGGAGAGCCCGGGCCACCCCCTGGCTAGGTACAGCTCGTCGTTTTCTGTGACCAAGACGCAGTTGAGGAACCTCTCGAAGGGCCGGTACCCCGGCTCGGCCTTTATGTAGGGGTCTACGATCGTGACGACTTTGACGCCCATCTCGTGCATGGCCTCTACGAAGCCCCGGGGGTCGGGGAACTTTCTGAAATCCCACGTGAACTGCTTATACCTGTCCATGTAGTCTATGTCGAGGTAGACGGCCTCCACGGGCACCTCCTGGGCCACCTCTCTGACCACCTCCTCCGCCGCCTTCTGCGGCTCGTAGCTGTAACGCGATATGTGGAGCCCAAGCGCCCAGGTGGGGAGGAGAAACGGCCTCCCCGTCACTTCGCTGTATGTGGAGTACACCTCAAGCGGCGAGGGGCCAAAGAGGATGTAGACCTCTGGCCGGTCCTCCACCTCGATAACGACTTCTCCATATCTCGAGGCGCCGATGTCCGCCACGCCGTACGCCGGGCTGTTTACCACAAGCCCGAAGGCCCTCCCGCCTTCGACGAAGACGAGGAAGGGTATAGAGGCGTAGAGGGGGTCCATGCCCAGCTGGTAGGCGTATAGGTCGTTGTTGAAGAGCAAGAAGCGCCCCCTCCTCCTGTCGGGCGGATACGCCCGCGTGCCTAGGCCGAAGACGTGCTCCCGCGGCTTCAGCTCCTTCCGTACGACGGTCTTGTGGCCTGTCTGCTCTACCTCTAGCCTCACCTCGACGCCGCAACAAGACGCAGCGAGGGTTTTCCCGTCGAACGAGGCCTCCGGGGCCGGCTCGCCGCTTGGCAGAGGGAAGGTGAGGATTTGGTCACCCAGCTTAAGTCTCAGGCTCTTTTTCCCGACTTCAAGAGACACTAGAGGCCGGGAAAGAGTTATTTTATATTAGTGATCTCCTTTGTCAGCTTAGCTGCGAGGACTTCTAACTGTTTACGTACTTCCTCAATCTTCTTCCTAGCCTCTTCGCTCTGGGCCATATACTCCAGTTGTTTTGCAAGGACAATCCCCTCATGTAGGAAGCGGTCTAGTCTCAGCAACGCAGCCGTGTCTACGTCTTTGTAGAGCTTGGCGGCCAGCTCCCTCTCGAGACATTCCCAGTGGACGGGGCCTTTGGCGTAGAAGGTGAAGAGCTGGCCCTCGATTATCTCCTCGCCACATACCGCGCACTTCCACCTCTTCAGCTGTCTCATGTCCGTCCCTACGTTGTGTATTTTTAACGTTTGGGAGGCGGCTAAAGTTTAAATATAGAGCGTAACGTCGCGTGCATGGGTCTTAAGATCAATAGGCCGCGCCGCGGCTCGATGGGCGTGTATCCGCGGAAGCGTGCAGCTGACATAGTGCCTAGGGTGCGCACCTGGCCTGATGTGAACCTCGGCAGGCCGGCTCTGCTGGGCTTCGCCGCGTATAAGGTGGGCATGGCGCACGTCGTAGTGGTCGACGACAGGCCCACCAGCCCGCTCTACGGCAAGGAGGTGGTGAAGGCCGTGACTGTGCTGGACGCGCCGCCTCTGTACGTGTGGGGCCTCCGCCTCTACACGCTGGACCCCACGACCGGCTATAAACGGGCGATGGCCGAGGCGTGGGCCCAGGAACTGCCTAAGCACCTCGCCAGGGTTTTGACTCTGCCGGAGAAGGTGGACCTAGAGAAGCAGTTGAAGAAGGTGGAGGAGTATAAAGACGTCGCCGTCGACGTGAGGGCCCTCGTGGCCACGCAGCCCCACCTCTCCGGCATTGGGAAGAAGACGCCTGAGATCCTCGAAATACCCATAGGCGGAGTTCCCAGCGTAGACGAACGTATAAAATACGCCTTGTCCCTCCTGGGCAAGACCGTCTCGCCTAAGGACGTGTTTACGCCGGGCCAGCTGGTGGACGTGGTGGCCATCACCAAGGGCAAGGGTTATCAGGGCGTGGTGAAGAGGTTCGGCGTCACGATACTGCCGCGTTGGCACAAACACAGAAAGGGCCATAGACGCACCGGCACCATAGGCCCCCAGGCGCCTGCGCTTATGTTCACCCAGCCGAGGCCGGGCCAGATGGGGTTCCACCAACGCACAGAGTACAACAAGAGGATTCTCAAAATCGGCGAAAACGGCGCCGAGATAACCCCCAAGGCGGGCTTCCTCCACTACGGCGTGGTCAAGGGGCCGTACATATTGATACAGGGCTCGGTGCCGGGCGCCAGGAAGAGGCTTGTGGTGCTTAGACATCCTGCAAGGCCGCCGAAGAAGGCCCCGCCGGCCGCAGAGCCGCAGGTCGTGTGGATAAGCACTCAAGCTTTAAATAGAGCTCTATGAACGCCGCCGTGGACGTACTCCTCAAGTTTAAACAACTGGATCTAAGCCCCTACATTAGACCCAGCGGAGAGGAGGCGCCGCGGATAATTAAGGTTTTCAACGTCGACGGGACTTATGTGGCGGATATAGAGGCGCCTATCCACTTCCTAGAGCCTGTGAGACCCGACATCGTAAGGAGGGCCTATCTAAGCGCCTTAAGCGCCAGGTTCCAGCCGAAGGGCGTATACGAGGGAGCTGGGAAAGAACACAGTTGCGAGTCGCCGGGCGTCGGCCTCGGCAT